>REAQ01000269.1 GCA_004294195.1 Sphingobacteriales bacterium
GCCCGCTACCAGGGATGTCCTATTCCTGATACGGATAATGATGGTGTGAACGATGAAGAAGATAAGTGCCCAACGATCCCAGGTGTTGCTGAGAACTTCGGCTGCCCCAAAATCGATTTCAATGCTTCTGCCGTTCAGTTTGTAACGGGTTCTTGCAACCTGACCACAGGCGCGAAGACTGAGCTGAACAAGCTGGTGAAGATCCTGAACGAGACTTATCCTGACATCAAGATCTCTATCGAAGGTCATACCGATGCTACCGGCAAACCTGATAAGAACCAAACCCTTTCTGAGTGCCGCGCGAATGCTGTAAAAGCATATCTGGTTGGCAAGAAAGTTGCCGGTGAAAGGCTGAGCACTTCTGGCTTTGGTCAGGATAAGCCGATTGCTGATAACACAACTAAAGAAGGCAAGGCGAAGAACAGACGTGTTGAGTTTAAAGTGAGTCAGTAATAGGCATTAGGCAATAGGCATAAGGCATTATAGAAAATCCCCGGTGCGGTTGCATCGGGGATTTTCTATTTGGAAATCGGTCATACAGACATACAGTAATACAAACATTCAGAAGATGGTCATCTGGTAACCTGATTTGGAATTCTGGATTCCGGGATTCCAACTTCCGAATGCCTGTATTAATGTATATCTGAATGCCAGTATTCCACCTCACCGTTTTCCCCAACCAAACAAATCATTGCCATTGGCATACAACACCAGTCCCAATAACAGGATCATACCCACGATTTGAGCATATTCCAGGAACTTCTCGTTGGGCTTGCGGCCGGTGATCATCTCGTAAAGGGTAAAAACCACGTGGCCTCCATCAAGCGCGGGGATCGGTAACAAATTCATGAATGCAAGTACTATAGAAAAGAATGCAGTGATGTTCCAGAACGCTTCCCAGTTCCATTCATATTTAGGGAAGATAGATCCCATTGACTTAAATCCACCCACGCCTTTGTATGCACCTGTTGCGGGGTTCAGAATTTTCTTGAATTGTTGAACATAGAACACAAGCTTCTCGATCGCCTTGTTTACGCCTGCTGGGAACGATGCAAAAAAACCATACTCACGGTTCTCAAACTGATACGCATTGAGCCTCTTGAGATCATCCATAGATGGCATCAAAGGAAAGAAACCAATGGCTCCTTCTGCCGTTACAACAGTGCGCAGGGTCTCCACTTTATCTTTACGCTTCACTTTCAGGGAAATCGTGTCCCCTTTTTTAGCCAACAATGCTGGTTTGATCTCATCAAAATAACGGACGTTCAAATCATCGATGCCAACGATTTGGTCATTGACTTTTAGTCCGGCTTTGTAGGCATTGGTTGAATCCGGAACATCGCCCACCAACGCAGGGATTCTTGGCAACACCAGGGCTGTGCGTTTTCCCTTCTCCACGATCTTCTCAATAAAATTCACCGGTATAACGATATCCTGCATCTTACCGTCACGCTCAATGGTAAGTTTTTCTCCCAACAATAATTGTGCATTGAGATCTTCAAAATAAGCCACTGGTTTATCATTGACAGCCAGAATTTTATCGCCCGTATTCAACCCGATATCGTTGGCAACACTATCAATGGTCCATACGCCATCAGCCAGATTCTTCATCGGCAATTTCGTTTCACCCCAGGTGAACAGAATCATAGCGTAAATGAAAAACGCAAGCAATACATTCACAGTAACACCGCCGATCATGATGATCAGCCTTTGCCATGCCGGCTTGCTCCGGAACTCCCATGGTTGTGGCGGCTTTGCCATCTGCTCCTTGTCCACACTCTCATCCACCATCCCGGAGATCTTCACATAGCCACCCAAGGGCAGCCAACCAATACCGTATACGGTTTCGCCAATCTTCTTTTTGAAAAGAGAAAACCAGGGATCAAAAAAGAGGTAAAACTTTTCAACCCTGCATTTAAAAATCTTGGCTGGAATAAAATGCCCAAGTTCATGCATCACTACCAGGATAGACAATGAAAGGATCAATTGTCCGGCCTGCATGCCAAGGGCTGACCAGTTGATATCGAGAAATGTTGTGATCATATGTTTGATGAAAAATCAAAAGTCAACATTCAAAACCAGTTTGACTTTTGAATGTTGACTTTTGAATTATAAATTAATCAGTGTAGCTGCGAAATTACGTGCCTCTGCGTCGCTCTCAAAATATTCTTCCAGCGTGGGCTTCTCAATGAACGTCAGTCGTTCCATCGTTCTTTCAATCACTTCGGTCATATCCAGGAACCCAATACGATTCTTGAGAAATCCGAAGACAGCGATCTCATTGGCCGCATTCATGATGCAGGGCAGGTTACCCCCGCGGTGCAAAGCATCAGTAGCGAGTGCCAGGTTGCGAAAGGTTCTGATATCCGGTGGTTCAAATGTGAGTTGGGAAGATTTGGTGAAATCGAATCTTGGAAAATCATTAGCGATCCTCACCGGAAAAGCCATGGCATACTGGATCGGCAGTTTCATGTCTGGCAAACCCATCTGCGCCTTGATGCTTCCGTCTTCAAACTGCACCATGCTGTGAATAATACTTTGTGGATGCACCACCACCTGTATCTGACGGGGCTGAAGGTTGAACAGCCATTTGGCTTCAATCATCTCCAGTCCTTTATTCATGAGCGTGGCTGAGTCTATGGTGATCTTCGTGCCCATACTCCAGTTGGGATGTTGCAGCGCGTGCTCGCGCTTTACATTCACAAGGTAGTTTGGTTTTTTGCCGAGGAAGGGACCTCCAGAAGCTGTTAGAACGATCTTCTCGATCCTGTTCCTCGTTTCACCCACCAGGCATTGGAATATCGCTGAGTGTTCAGAATCTACGGGAATCACAGGTACCCGGCGCTGTACCGCCATCTGCATAACGATATCTCCCGCAACCACCAGGGTCTCCTTATTGGCGAGTGCGATGGTCTTGCCCGTTTCAATGGCTTTGAGGGTTGGCTTCAAACCGGCGAAACCAACAATGGCTGCCAGCATCATATCGTAGTTGTTCATCTCAGCCACTTCTTCCAGCGCTTTTTCCCCCGCAAGAACTTTAATCCCTAAACTGCTGAGTTCATTCTTTACCAGCTGAAATTTGGTTTCATCTACAATCACAACCGCCGCAGGTCTGAACTTGCGCGACTGTTCAATCAACAGATCGTGGTTGGAATGCGCTGTAAGGATGGAAACGGAAAATTTATCCGCGTTTGCCTCAATGACTTCAAGGGCTTGTTTACCGATGGAACCGGTTGATCCAAAAATACCTATTCGTTTTCTCGCAGCGCCGGCCGTTCCGGTAGCGGATGCCGGTTGGGGCTGTTTAACTGAATCCATGCACTAAAAATAAGTTCTTTCGGCCATAACTATGTAGGGTTCCAGTTCAGAAGCCAACTTTCTGTCGTTACTCAACCTGGGAACTTTATTTTGACCGCCCAGTTTTCCGATCGATTTCATATAATCGATAAAGGCATTTTTCCGGAGTTGACGAATGACCAAAGGCTGAAGAATATTGCCCCTGATGAGATCATCATAGTAGATATTCTTATCCCTCAGATGGTTGTTGACCTTGGTGCTGAAGGCCTGCAGATCTGCCGGCACCTCTTCAAACTCCACAAACCACTCATGGAAGCTCTTCCCTTCTCCTTGTTGGATCATAGGAGCCACCGTGAATTCTGTGATCTTCAGTCCCTCTTCCTCTGCTGCCTTCATCAGGCTATATTCTACTTCTTCGCCAATGACGTGCTCACCGAAAGCTGAGATATAGTGTTTGATGCGGCCAGTAACCACCAGTCGATAAGGATCCGTAGATACAAACTTGACGGTATCCCCGATATTGTATCCCCACAAACCTGCATTATTATTAATAACGAGGGCATATTGCTCCCCCACCTTCACCTCCGCGAGACTCAATCTGGTTGGATTCTCTGAAAAGATCTCCTGGTTTGGAATAAACTCAAAGAAAATACCCGAATCAGTGTTGAGCAACAACCCTTCGGCCTTCTGGGAGTCTTGAAACGCAAAAAATCCTTCGGAAGCGGGATAAGTCTCTATGGTATCGATCTTTCGGCCCACACTTGCGAACAGTTTAGCCTTATATGGCTCAAAATTGACCCCGCCGTGGACCAATACGGTCAGGTTAGGGAAGATCTCATGAACGGATTTACCCGTCTGCTGCATGATCCGGTCAAAATACATCTGCATCCAAGGTGGAATACCGCTGATCAGGGTCATATCCTGCCGAAGCGTCTCTCCAACAATGCGATCCAGCTTTGTCTCCCAGTCTTCAATGCAATTGGTCTCGTAAGAAGGTAACTGATTGGTTCTCAGGTAGCTGGGGATATGGTGGTTGACGATGCCGCTCAGTCTACCCGTGGGAATGCCCGCAACCCTTTCCAGCTCCGGAGAGCCAGACAGGAAGATCATCTTTCCGTTGGTAAACAGGTGATTGCCAGATTCCGCAATATAGCAGAGCAGTGCATTCCGGGCTGAATTGATATGGTTGGAAATCGATTCCTTGGTGATGGGGATATATTTTACCCCCGATGTGGTTCCCGATGTCTTCGCAAAATAGATCGGCTGCCCCTTCCACAAGATATTATGCCTTCCCTCCTTGATCTGGTCAATATAAGGGCGGAAAGCCTCGTAATCCCGGATGGGAACGGCTTTTTTGAAATCATCATAGTTCTGGATGTCCTGAAACTGGTGATCCTTGCCAAATTGGGTGTTCTTGGCTGCCTTGACAAGCTCTTTAAGGACCTTTTTCTGGTCGTCCACGGCAGTGTGCATACCTTTACGGACCTGTTTATAGACGTAGCTTGCGAAGGGTTTGGCCAGAAATGATTTGATCTTCATCGGAATATGGCTCGTTGTACAGCAAAGATAAACGCCCCCCGGGTGAAAAACAGGCCGTTCGTGTAACTTTTTTTACACCAATTCTTTGTAAGTAAGGTTTTTAACCCTACCTTTGCACTCCTAAATTTTGGCATACTATGTTTGCAGTAGTTAAGATCGCCGGTCAGCAGTTCAGGGTCCAGGAAGGCCAGAGCCTGTACGTTCCCCACATCGAGGGAGCCACTGGCGACAAATTGGAATTCGCTGATGTTCTGTTCACAGATTCTGACGGCAACATTGCCGTTGGCGGTGATGTAAAAGTGAAAGTGGCCGCAGAGATCCTTGGTGAAAGGCAAGGTGATAAAGTGATCGCTTTTAAAATGAAAAGAAGGAAAGGTTTCCGTAAGAAGAAAGGACACCGCACATTATTTACCCAGATCAGGATAAACCAGATCGCGTAAGCGAGATCTATTAAAACCTAATTGTCATGGCACATAAGAAAGGTGAAGGTAGTGTAAAGAACGGCCGCGATTCACAAAGCAAAAGGCTTGGCGTGAAGATCTTTGGTGGTCAACCCGCAAATGCAGGCAGCATTATCCTGCGTCAGCGTGGCACAGAGTATCATCCCGGTAAAAACGTTGGCGTTGGTAAAGATTTTACCATTTTCGCATTAACGGATGGCTTGGTTGAGTTCAGGAAAGGAAAGAATAACAAGACTTTCGTATCCATCGCTCCCATCGAAGTTGCTGTCTAATCAGCTGAAAAACAGGTCTAAAACCATAAGAAATTTATTTCCGTCAAAAAAAAATATTTTGATAGAAATAAATTTTTTTTATTTTTACCGTTAATAACCCGTTACTAAAACCATTAAATTCAAAATCCATGGCCACAGCTAAGAAAGCTGCCGCAAAGAAAGTTGCAAAAAAGGCAGTAAAGAAAACCGCAAAGAAAGCCGTTAAAAAGGCTGCAGTTAAGAAAGTTGCTAAGAAAGCTGTTAAGAAAACCGCAAAGAAAGCAGCAGTAAAGAAAACTGTAAAGAAAGCCGCTAAGAAGGCTGCAAAGAAAAAGTAATCTCAAGAAAGCTTCGGGTGAACCCCCTGAAGCTTTTTTTTATTTCCTAACCATTAAATTCAAAACAAAATGGCAACAGCAAAGAAAGCTGCAAAGAAAGCCGCTCCTAAGAAAGCTGCAAAGAAAGCTGCTCCTAAAAAAGCTGCTAAGAAAGCTGCTCCTAAGAAAGCTGCAAAGAAAGCTGCTCCTAAGAAAGCTGCTAAGAAAGCTGCCCCTAAGAAGGCTGCTAAGAAGAAGTAATAACACTTCTCAGCTAAAATATCAGAAGTCCCGGTTCACCGGGACTTTTTTTTATTTTCACACCCGTTCACTATTATACTACTCTCATGCCAGATAACTACTCGATTGCCGACCAGTTCTCACTCTTATCCAAACTCATGGACATTCATGGTGAGAATTCCTTCAGGGCAAAGTCTTACAGCATTGCAGCTTTCAATATAGAAAAACTGCCCGTACAACTATCTACCCTGTCTGCTGCAGAGATCATCGCCCAAAAAGGAATTGGAGACTCCACCGGAAAAAAGGTCATGGAGATTCTCCAGACCGGAAAACTGGATCAGTTGGAAAAACTCGTGGCCTCCACCCCGCCAGGTGTATTAGACATGCTGAACATCAAAGGCATCGGACCCAAGAAAATCAACACCATCTGGAAGGAGATGCAAATTGAAAGCCTCGGCGAATTACTTTATGCCTGCGAAGAAAACCGCCTTTTGTTGTATAAAGGATTTGGTGCCAAGACGCAGCAGAATGTGAGGGATGCCATCGAATTCTATCTGTCTAACCGGGAAAGTTTCCTGTATGCAGAAGTAGAAGCATTTGCACATCAGGTGCAGAACATGCTCTCTGCTGCCTTCCCAGGCCACAAGATACAGCACACGGGTGCATTCCGCAGGCAATTGGAGATCATTGAGCAATTGGAATGGATCACCACTATCCCTGAACCAGAACTCACCGGTTATCTTGCGGCTCATGAAATAGCTAAAGCAGAAGGAGATCATCAGCCCTGGATTCGCTTCAAAGGTCAGCAAAATCTTACCCTGTCCTTTATCTGTACCACACCTGCGCAGTTTGCCCGGGAACTTTTTGAAACCAGCTGCAGTACAGATTTCCTCCACGCATGGAAGTCAGCATTTACACTGGATGATGCAGATGATGAAACCCAATACTTTGAGCAGGCGGGTATTTCCGTCATTCCTGCTGCAAGACGGGAAGATCCATCTGTGATCCGTCAACCTGCTGTTACATTGATTCAGCCCTCAGATATCAAAGGTATTATTCACGCGCACAGTCAATGGAGTGATGGAAGCCAAACCCTGGAAGAGATGGCGAAAGCCTGCATGGAACAGGGTTTTGAATACCTCGTCATCAGCGATCATAGTAAGTCGGCATTCTATGCAAACGGACTTTCAGAAGAACGCATTGCCGCACAGCATCAGCAAATTGACGAGCTCAATGCAAAGTATCCCGCCTTCCGCATTTTCAAAAGCATCGAATGTGATATTTTGAACGATGGGTCCCTGGACTATAGCAACGATGTGCTTGCTTCTTTTGATCTCGTAATCACATCCATACACAGCAACCTCAAGATGACGGAGGAAAAGGCTATGGCAAGGCTTTTAAAAGCCATCGAACATCCAAGCACCACCATATTAGGTCATATGACAGGCAGGCTCTTGCTGTCCAGAAAAGGTTATCCGGTTGATCATCAAAAGATCATTGACGTCTGCAAAGCAAATGACGTAGTCATTGAACTTAACGCACATCCGAGAAGATTGGATATCGACTGGCGTTTCATCCAACTGGCACTGGACAAAGGGGCAATGATCTCTATCGATCCCGATGCACATTCAGCAGACGGATACAAGGACGTAACGTATGGTGTACTGGCAGCACAAAAAGGCGGACTGACGAAGGAGCGTAACCTTAGTTCGTTTAGCCGAAAGGAACTTGAGCAATATCTTTCAATAGGTTGAAGGTTGTACGTTGGAGGTTGCACCAATACTACAACCCACAACCTCCAACCTCACAACAACGGTATCTTGACATAAAAACTAGTCCCTTCACCCGCAGTTGTCTTGAACCATATATCGCCCTTACACTGCTCTACGATGCCTTTACTCATGGCGAGGCCAAGACCCGTACCAGAGGTTTTTGTGGTGAAGTTGGGTGAGAATATTTTGGATTCCATTTCTTCCGGAATACCCTCGCCGTTATCGGTTACACTCACAGTGATCCAACCATCTTTCACTTCCTCGCGTACCACAATGTGTGCTTTGCGGGTTTCGGGAACGGCCTCCACGGCGTTCTGGAAAAGATTGGTGAACAACCGATTTATCTGGGTTTTATCGGCCCTGATCTCAGCCTTTCCTTCTACGGGCTGCCATACAAAAACGGCGTTTTCGTTTGTGCGATGCAGTGAGATGAGTGAGTAGAGTAATTCGTGAAGGTCAAACTCTTCATTCTTAACCGTACCAATGTTGGCAAACTGCGAAAATTCCGATGCGATCTTTGCAAGGTGTTCTATTTGCTCAATAAGCGTTCTGGCCACACTTGACGAAAGCTCCTTAACATTGGGCGCATTATTATCGATCGCTTTCTGCATGTACTGGATGCTCAGTTTCATGGGCGTGAGTGGATTCTTGATCTCGTGGGCCACCTGCCGGGCCATCTCTCTCCAGGCTCCTTCTCTTTCCGCACGGGTCATATCTGCGACACTCTGTTCCAGTTTCCGCACCATTTTGTTATACTCGCTAACCAATCCGCCAATTTCGTCGTTACGGGTCCAGGTTATCTCTTCATTGTGTTTTCCAAGGTTAATCTCACGCATCTTCTCTCCTATCCAGGTGAATGATTCTGTGATCCTGTTGGTCAGGAACACCGCGATCACACCAGCAATCAGGAAGATGAACGCGTTCAGCGTGATAATGGTTACGAGGAAGTTGGATATCTCCTGGTTAAGATCGCGGCTTGACGTGAAATAAGGGATGTTGATATAAGCCACTACATCACGATTGTCATTCTTCAATGGCAGATAGATACTCTGGTATTTCAAACCGCCTGCACGTTCATTTTGTACAAACTGGATCTTGCGGAGCGTGCGCATATTGAAATATGCCGTAGGGTCCATCAAACGGGAAAGGATTCCCTTGCTGTACACCAGCGGTTGAGAGGATACTGCCAGGGAACCGCTGCTGTTGTAAAGGTTCACGTCAACATTGTGGATCTCTGAAATATTGTAGATGATGTTCCGGAGATTGTCTGTCCCCGATGAATCCGAATAACTATAATCTGCTTCATTGATCCAGTTAACATCGATCTTATTATTGATCTCGTTAGAGATCACCTGAATGGTGCGGCTAAGCCTGTCCTGGTTGTTCCGGTTATACCGATTGATAAAGAAGATGAAGGTTGCCACACCGATGACGAAAAAAGAAAATATACTGAAGAAGATGATGGTTGTGAATATCTGCTGCCGGATATTAAACTGCCAGTGCTTTTGTACATAGGACCATTGGAAGCCTGAACGCAGCAGTATGCTTACTACATTGAAAATACCCACCAGAAAAAGAAAGGCACAAAACAGATAGGCAAAAAGGGAAATGGCCTCAAGGAACATATTACTCTTCCTCGTGATCACCACCAGTCTTTCCCTTCCTTGCTTATACCAGAGTTCACTGTAGCCATCCTTATCCCTGAACTCGTACTCATTAAATGCCGTCTCATTAGAGGTGAGCGTGCGTTTAAAGGGATAGTCATTCATATACGTCACCAGCTCACTATTGTGATACAATGCATAAGCATAAAGGGGCGATCGTTCAAATGAGTAATCATTGGCTTCCTTAAAGAGGGTTGGAATCATGGCCTCACTGCTATATCTGCGAGGGTTAGAAAGCATATATACAAGTGCAACGATTGCCCCTGTACTATCTTTCACTTCGCGTTGATAGATATAACTGAAACGATCATACGAAGTTTCGTAATACCGAAGGTTATTAATGTTTGTCTTCTTGCTCTGGATGGCAAAGATGGTGGCCAGAGTGTCATACGTGAGGTCCTCATACCCACTCAAAGGCTTACCATCGGCATCATAAAAATGGAAGCTGGTTTCATAACGATTGAGATAACCGGAGAAATTTGCATTGATCACGGAATCTTTGATCTTTTCACTTTCATCTTCCGTCCGAAGCCGGCTGAGATTATTCAACCAGAAGTCATTGTTGAATCCACCGATGGCCACATTGAGAAGTTTTTCGCTGGAGGGGTCTGCCTGCCAAGCCAGTTTTTCGGCTATGCGTTTCCGGTATTCATGTTCTTTGGTTCGGTTTTGTGTACTGATCACCAGTGTGATGGATGCGGAGAAGATCACCAGCCAATACACCATAGCGGAGCCGGAGATCATCCGGTTGCGCAGGATCTGCTGGTGGTTGATCAGGAGATAAAAGATAAGCCAGCAAAGCAGGCCAAACTGGTATTCAAAAATATTACTCAACTGTGTGCTCAGATAGATCAACCCTGACACCACCACTACAACGGCCCTGAAAAGAAAACTTGCCTCAGGAATGGTATCCAGGAACCGAAGGATCATCTGGCTGCAAATGAAGAATCCCATCGATATACTGCAAAGCACAATAAAACCTACCACACTGTAGGCATTCAGGCCAAAGAAATTGGTTACGTCAAAAGGGATCTGGGAATCCTTAACCAGACTACGGATCAAGGTTCCGCTCATGAAGGTCATCGCTACCATGATAAGAAGCAACAGTACTGCAATCCACAACCGTTTACGTTTATCCTGCGTGGTAATGGATATCTGCTGCTGGTTGATCTGCATTCTTGCAAAATATGCCAGCCAAAAGAACAGTACGGCATTGATGAGCAGATCCCCCAGTGATTTGAATACACTGTTGAATGCATACACCGCTGGTGAAAACAATTCAAACTGGCGCTGGTTAATTGGTATAGGGAACAGATAGGTAAGGGTTCTGATGATAATAAGCGTAACCGTTAGTATACTGATCCCCCACAACGCACCCCATCTTTTAGAGATGTCCAGCACTACCTGGTGAATAAAAAACAGGATGAACAAAAACCCAAGGATCCGTAAGAGATTAGTGACCCAATCGTTCGTTAAAACTGTATTGTCTTTCTGTACTAAGAAGTAAAGTGATTTGCCAAATGAATTCCGGATGGGTATATCCGTGGTCTGGTCCGCAATGGCATAGTTGTTCTCAACATTGGGATGATCTACAAACCCCCGGTGCAGATAGTCGTTCTCTAAATAATAGTCCCTTCGCACGGGGATCAATGCCAGCAACAGAACGTTGGTACGGCTACGGAGTTCAAGTTTCCGACGAATCAACTCATACTTCCCGTTGGGAAGGTCAACCAGGTATTCACCATCCTGCATAACGAGCATCTGGTCCGTTGGCAGCGACTCCTGCGTGTTCCAAAAACGAAGATTAATGGGGCCCTGCTCTTCTAACTCATACACAAACAAACCCCAAGGCAGTTTAGACAATTTATGCATTTCGGTTTCTCCCTGCCGATACTCCACCAATCGAAGCAGTTGTGCAGTATCTGCATTGATCTTAGAGAATGCATTCTCATGTATGCTGAGGTAGTTCTCCAGGTTTTTGCGGACACCTTTAGGAGAAGAGGTATAAGACCAATAGTTGGAGAAAATAAAGGAAAGCGTAAATACCCAGGCCGCCCCGATGAGGAGGTAAGCATTACGGTACAGCGTATCTTTCCAGAAGCTTTTCAATGATTAGCTTTTTTGTTTCTTAATGGTGTTCCACAGTTCATCCATTTCTGTAAGCGTCATATTATGTAGGTACTGTCCATTTGCAAGCGCTTCTGATTCCATTGATGTAAACCGATGAATAAATTTTTTATTGGTGCGTTCCAAGGCCTGTTCCGCATCTATGCCAAGGAAGCGGGAATAGTTGACCAGCGAAAACATGAGATCACCAAACTCCTCTTCCACTTTTGCATGGTTTTCCGGTGAGGGATCTACTTCGCGTATTTGAACGGCTTCAGCGAGTTCCTGCTCCTCTTCCTTTACTTTTTCCAGAACCTGTGACACCTCATCCCATTCAAAACCAACTTGCTTTGCTTTCTCCTGCAAACGGGTGGCCTTCACGATGGAGGGCAGGGTTTTAGGTACACCGGATAACACGGATGTTTTTCCTTCTTTCAACTTCAACTGCTCCCAGTTGCGTTTTACATCTTCTTCATTCTCCACCTTTACATCGCCATAAATATGCGGATGCCTGTGCACGAGTTTATCGCAGATCGCATGGATCATCTCCGGCAAGGTGAACCTTTGCTGCTCCGCACCAATTTTGGCATAAAAGACGATGTGCAGCAGCAGATCACCCAGTTCTTCCTTGATGCCACTCCAGTCCTGATCCGTTATAGCATCCGCTAGTTCATAGGTTTCTTCAATGGTGAGGGAACGAAGGCTTTCTACCGTTTGTTTTCTATCCCAGGGGCATTTTTCCCTAAGATCATCCATGATGTGCACCAGTCTTTCAAAAGCTTCCGCAGATCCTTGCATAAATGTGAATTGGAATAATGTAGGTTCAGTGTTAAAAATACACACATTATGTATGCCTGAAGGCATTCCGACCGTTATTCTGAAGGCAAAATATTATTTTTGACCTTATTCATATCCGATGAAAAAATTAAGCTTAGCGATCCTGTTCATCACTGTTACCCAAGCTCTTAGCGCGCAGTTCTACTATAACGATCTGGTGCAGCACCAGCAGCATCTGGAGCGGCATAAATTGTATAAAGCCCAGAAAGTCACCAGGATCGAAGCCAAATCATCAGCGGAACAGGATGCACCCGGTGTTGAGCCTCTGATCGTGGAACAAAGCTACAATGCCAGTTACAGCCAACTTAAGTCCAGGGCGAGCAACGTTACCGGAAAGTCTGCAACCACCAACTATTATAACCCGCAGGGATTACTGTATAAAACAGTAGACAGCAGCGATGCATCTGTGACAACTTATGATTATCAATACCAGGAAGGCAGCCATCTTTCAAGGATCACGAGTACCAGTATTCCGATGGGCCAAAAGACAAAGACTATAGAAACCCACCAGTGGATATACGACAGTACCGGCAAACCAGTGAAGATGATCAGGATAAGAGACCAGTACGACAGTTCTGAAATAGCGTTACACTATGATGCACAAGGAAGGGTTGCGGACGAACAGATTTTCAAGAAAGCGGTGGCCGGCGAAAAAACTTTCTACTATTATGACGAAGGGGGCCGGTTATCGGACATTGTCCGATACCAGGATAAGTTGGGCAAACTGATGCCTGATTTCACTTTTGATCATGATGAGGAAGGAAGAGT
>REAQ01000146.1 GCA_004294195.1 Sphingobacteriales bacterium
CCTTGCCGTCAAACATTTCATGTACGATGTTTTTTCTGCTATCCCCATAGATGAGGGTAGTGCAGTAGATGAATCCGATGCATTGAAGCTAAGTTTTACAATGGATGAAAGCGGTAACATCAATGCCATCAGTGCTCCATTGGAGTCAAGTGTGGATCCCATTGTATTGAAAAAAGAGATCAGGACCATCTCGCTGTCAAAAGAACTTCTGGAAAAATATACAGGCAATTATGAGATCCAGGGTGCAACAGTGAAAGTGTACTTGCGTGGAGATAATACCCTCATGGCATCCGTGCCCGGGCAGCCCGACTATGAACTTCTGCCAACCGGAGAACATGCCTTTACCATCCGGGTATTGAGTGGATACAGTATTGTATTTGAAGCAGCAGCTAATCAAACGGTCACCGGTTTAAAATTTGTTCAGCCTAATGGCACATTCAAAGCAACCAAAAAATAAACTGATATGCGTTTACTTGTATTGTTAATTCTCACTGTTTTAATTGCAGGATGCAAGTTGAGTAACCGTGACAGTGTTCCTACGGTTGACCAATACTTCGCGTACGGAGATACCGGTGTGAAGTCCGGCGGTGTAAGGATGGTGGAGATCAATACGCCGAAGGGCAAGTTCAAGGTATGGACCAAACGCATCGGTAATAATCCCAGGATCAAGGTGCTGCTGTTGCATGGCGGTCCGGGTTCAACGCATGAATCTTTTGAGAGTTTTGAAAGCTTTTTTCCTCAGGAAGGATTTGAATTCTACGAGTATGATCAACTGGGTTCTTATTATAGCGATCAACCCAACGATAGCAGTTTATGGACTAATGAAAGATTTGTAGAAGAAGTAGAACAGGTGCGTGTGGCGCTTGGGATGAACAAAGACAATTTTTATCTACTCGGAGTGTCTTGGGGTGGTATCCTCGCAATGGATTACGCGTTGAAATACCAGCAAAACCTAAAAGGACTGATCATCAGCAATATGATGGCGAGTTGCCCAGCCTATGATAAATATTCTGAGGTGCTGGCCAAGCAGATGCCAAAAGAAGTGGTAGACACAGTTAAGGCGATGGAAGCACGCGGCGCTTACAATGATCCAAAATACATGGAATTGCTGATGCCGAATTTTTACAAGAAACATTTGTGCAGGCTGGAAGAGTGGCCCGATGCGGTGAACCGTTCCTTCAAGCACATGAATCCGAATATTTATGTGTTGATGCAGGGTCCGTCAGAGTTTGGCATCTCAGGCAGGCTGGAAAACTGGGATGTAAGTGCGAGACTCAAAGAGATCAAAGTTCCAACATTGACCGTAGGTGCAACGCATGATACCATGGATCCGGAGTATATGAAATGGATGAGTACGCAGGTACAGAAAGGCAGATTCTTGCTGTGCCCGAATGGAAGTCATTTATCCTGTTGGGATGATCAACCGCATTATTTTCCGGGTATCATTGAATTCATCAAAGATGTAAACAGTGGAAAGATGTAGTTATTGAATAGAACAATTCACCCAACCGGCGTCAAAACTGGCGCCGTATTTTTTGTAAAAATTGATGGCGGGCTCATTCCAATCGAGCACCTGCCACACCATCCCCGTAAAACCTTTTGCCTTGTATTCTACTATAAGCTGATCAAACAGCATTTTACCGAGGCCATGACCACGCATTTTTTCCGTGACGATGATATCCTCAAGATACATGCGCTGTCCTTTCCACGTAGAGTAGCGAACATAATATAGCGCAAGCCCTTCCACCCTTCCATCAACCTCCGCTACAAATGCCCACCACACCGGATTGGCACCAAACCCACTTTCCCGAAAATGATCTATAGTAACCGTCACCTCTTCCGGCGCTTTTTCATACACCGCAAGTTCATGCACCAGTTCCATCATCCGGAAACAATCTGACTCTACCGCCTGCCGTATCTTAATCTCCATCGTACAAAATTCTAATTTCCAAAAACCATTGCCAATTGCAAATTGCAAATTATCAATTGCCAATTGTTAGTTGACCCCGCTCGTCTCAACCCCTTTATCAATCTTCAAAATCAATCCCTGCAACACCTTCCCCGGCCCCACCTCAGTAAACTTCGTAGCACCATCCGCAATCATCGCCTGCACAAGTTGCGTCCACCGCACCGCACCAGTCAACTGATCAATCAGGTTTCGCTTAATGTCTTCCGGTGAGGTTACCGCTTTCGCAACAACGTTTTGGTAAACGGGGCAGGTAGGCGTATGAAATTTGACAGATTCAATGGCTGCTGCAAGTTCTTCACGGGCCGGTGCCATCAGTGGTGAATGGAAGGCGCCACCAACCGGAAGCACCATCGCTCTTTTTGCACCAGCTTCTTTCATTTTTTCACAGGCTACTTTTACCGCATTGATGGACCCACTGATCACAAGCTGGCCGGGGCAATTATAGTTAGCAGGCACCACTACTTCACCTGTTTCTTCAGCGACCTGTTTGCAGATGGCATCCACTTTATCATCATCAAGGGCCAGTACGGCGGCCATGGTGGAAGGCACGTGTTCGCAAGCTTTCTGCATGGCGAGTGCACGGATGTTCACGAGTTTCAGCGCATCGTCGAAACTCAGGGTACCGTTGGCTACCAGTGCAGTGAATTCGCCCAGGGAATGGCCCGCTACCATCTGGGGTACGGCACCTTCCAGGCTACGGTAGGCGATGATGGAATGAAGGAAGATAGCCGGTTGGGTAACCTTTGTCTGCCTCAGGTCCTCATCGGTCCCATTAAACATAATATCAGACAAACGGAAGTCGAGAACATCGTTGGCCTGTTCAAATAATTTCTTGGAAAAAGCGCTGTTTTCGTAATACTCTTTGCCCATTCCAGGGAATTGGGAACCCTGGCCCGGGAAGACATAAGCATGTTTCATGGTCTATGGTTGGACCGCGAAAATAAGGCTTCCCCGGGACATATGCGGACGGGATTTATCCCAAAAATCAATGCAGTTTTGAGCCGATCAACCGGATGAATTCACTGCGCGTTTCGTTGCGCTCAAATTCACCCCAGAAAGCAGAAGTAGTGGTAGCAGAATTCTGCTTATGCACGCCCCGCATCATCATGCAAAGGTGTGAAGCT
>REAQ01000147.1:0-3080 GCA_004294195.1 Sphingobacteriales bacterium
ACCAATGATATCATCTGATTTAATGGTAAGCAGTTCCTGCAGGATGTTGGCAGCACCATAAGCTTCCAGTGCCCAAACTTCCATCTCACCGAAACGCTGGCCACCGAACTGGGCCTTACCACCAAGCGGCTGCTGGGTGATGAGGGAGTATGGTCCGATAGAACGGGCGTGCATCTTATCATCAACCATGTGGTGCAGCTTCATCATGTAGATGATACCCACGGTTGCTTTCTGGTGGAAGCGGTCTCCCGTTTCACCATCATAGAGATAAGTATGTCCGAATGTTGGCAATCCTGCCTTATCAATCAGATCCCGGATTTCAACTTCGGAAGCACCATCAAAGATCGGTGTACTGAAGCGAATACCCAGTTTCTCACCAGCCCATCCGAGGATGGTTTCGTAGATCTGGCCAAGGTTCATCCTTGAAGGTACACCCAATGGGTTCAGTACAATGTCCACCGGTGTGCCATCGCTCAGGAACGGCATGTCTTCAGCTCTTACGATCTTGGCAACGATACCTTTGTTACCGTGGCGACCCGCCATTTTATCACCCACTTTCAGCTTACGCTTCACAGCCAGGTAAACTTTCGCCAGTTTCAACACACCAGCTGGCAATTCATCACCAATAGATATGTTGAACTTCTCGCGCTTGTATCGTCCAAGTTCTTCGTTGTACTTGATGTTGTAGTTGTGCAAAAGCGTGTTGATCTGGTCATCGATCTTCGCATCATTTGACCAACCCAGAGGATTGACGTTTTGATAGTCGATACCTGCAAGGTTCTTCGCGTTGAACTTACCGCCTTTTGCAATAAGCATCTCGCCGAAGTTGTTGGTCACACCAGCAGACGACTTGTCTTTCAACAGGGTCTGCAGTTTGTTGATCAACACATCAAGCAGATCTTTCTCATTGTCAACGTGCACTTTCTCCAGTTTCTCGATCGCTGCTTTCTCACGTACCTTGGCGTTCTTATCTTTCTTCGCACGCTGGAACAGTTTCTTGCCGATCACAACACCTTCTGTACCACTTGGTGCTTTCAGAGATGCATCTTTAGCATCACCTGCTTTATCACCGAAGATTGCACGAAGCAGTTTCTCTTCAGGAGTAGGATCTGATTCACCCTTAGGTGTGATCTTACCGATGAGGATATCGCCTTCTTTAACCTGTGCACCGATGCGTATGATACCGTACTGATCCAGATCCTTTGTTGCTTCTTCAGAAACGTTAGGGATGTCTGGTGTCAATTCCTCTTCACCCAGCTTCGTATCACGAACCTCGAGTTCAAATTCGGAGATGTGTACGGATGTAAACAGGTCATCCTTCACCACTTTCTCACTGATCACAATGGCATCCTCGAAGTTGTAACCCTTCCATGGCATGAAGGCCACTTTCAGGTTGCGACCCAGCGCCAGTTCACCATTCTTCACAGCATATCCTTCTGTAAGGAAGTCGCCGTTCTTCACGCGCTGGCCTTTCTTGACAGCAGGCTTCAACGTGATGCAGGTTTCCTGGTTGGTCTTGATATATTTTGTAAGCCTGTAAACGATAAGATCGTCTTCAAAACTCACGAGCTTTTGTTGTTCATCACGCTCATAACGAACGTGAATTTCATTTGCATCCACAAACTCAATCACACCTTCTCCGTCTGCGTGGATCTGAATCCTTGCGTCACGTGCTGCTTTACCTTCCAGACCTGTACCTACGATAGGTGCATCAGGAAGAATCAGCGGTACAGCCTGACGTTGCATGTTTGATCCCATCAGGGCACGGTTGGCGTCATCATGCTCGAGGAACGGAATCAGCGATGCGGAGAGACCAACGATCTGGTTGGGCGCAACGTCCATGTATTCCACTTCGTTGGGATCGAGAATCGGGAAATCGCCGGTTTGCCTTGCTTTGATCTTATCTTCTGCAAATACTCCATTATCTGTCAGAGGAATATTCGCCTGGGCGATCTTAGCTGTATCCTCTTCCTCCGCGCTCAGATAGGTCAGCTTTTTCATATCCACCTTAGCGTTATCCACCTTGCGATATGGCGTCTCAATGAAACCCATTTCGTTGATCTTGGCGTGTACGCAAAGTGTGGAGATAAGACCGATGTTCGGACCTTCAGGTGTCTCGATGGTACAAAGACGTCCATAGTGTGAATAGTGTACGTCACGAACCTCGAAGCCCGCACGCTCACGGCTCAAACCACCAGGACCGAGGGCGGAGATACGACGTTTATGAGTGATCTCAGACAGCGGGTTGGTTTGGTCAAGGAACTGGCTCAACTGTGAAGTACCAAAGAATGAGTTGATCACAGAAGACAGTGTCCTTGCATTGATCAGGTCAACGGGAGTGAACACCTCGTTATCCCTTACGTTCATACGCTCACGGATGGTACGGGCCATACGGGCCAGACCAACACCGAACTGCGCATACAGCTGTTCTCCAACAGTCCGTACACGACGGTTGCTCAGGTGATCGATATCATCGATCTCCGCTTTACCGTTGGTGAGGCGAACCAGGTATTTGATGATCTCGATGATATCATCCTTAGTCAGTGTTTTCTGTTCAAGGTCGTAATCGAGATTAAGTTTTCTGTTGATTTTATAACGGCCTACTTCACCGAGGTCATAACGCTTATCAGAGAAGAAGAGTTTATCGATGATTCCCCTTGCTGTTTCATCATCCGGAGCATCGGCACCGCGCAACTGGCGATAAATGTGCTGTACGGCTTCCAGTTCTGAGTTAGAAGTATCCTTGTTCAGGGTATTGTAGATGATAGCATAGTCACCACTCACTTCTTCTTTCTGGATGAAAACGGATTTAACATCCATATCCAGGATCGACTGTATTTCATTTTTACCCAGAACAGTATCACGCTCCATCACCACTTCGTTACGTTCGATGGATACCACTTCACCAGAATCTTCATCCACGAAGTCTTCAACCCATGTCCGAAGTACACGTGCTGCGAGGCGTTTGCCTTCATACTTTTCCAGTGCTTTCCTGTCAGCCTTTACCTCATCGGCCATACCGAATAGTTCAAGGATGTCCTTGTCTGTTTCGTATCCAATGGAACGGAGCAGGGTTGTTA
>REAQ01000147.1:3102-4797 GCA_004294195.1 Sphingobacteriales bacterium
ACGTAATAAAGTAGTTACAGGGAATTTTTTCTTACGGTCGATGTAAGCATACATCACGTTATTGATGTCTGTTGCAAATTCCATCCACGCACCTTTGAAGGGAATTACCCTTGCAGAGTAGATCTTGGTTCCGTTGGGGTGGATAGACTGACCAAAGAATACACCGGGTGAGCGATGTAATTGGGAAACCACTACCCGCTCTGCGCCGTTGATGACGAAGGTTCCGCGGGGGGTCATATAGGGAATATTGCCCAGGAACACATCCTGTACAATAGTCTGGAAATCAACGTGTTCTTCGTCGTTACAACTCAGGCGCAACTTTGCTTTGAGCGGAACGGCGTAGGTAAGACCCCTTTCCATACATTCTTCAATGGTATAGCGTGGGGGATCGATAAAATAATCCAGGAATTCAAGCACAAAGATGTTCCGGGTGTCTGTGATGGGGAAGTTCTCCTTGAAAACCTTGAACAAGCCTTCAATGTTACGCTTGTCAGGGGTGGTTTCCAGCTGGAAATACTCTTTGAACGACTGAATCTGGATTTCCAGAAGGTCTGGCGTTTCAGCCAGGTGCTTCACTTTCCCGAAGTTCATTCTGCCGTTCTGTGCCAGTTTCGTAGAAGACATAGTTGTAAAGCGCTTTTAAGTTATTGAGACAACAATACATCCCTATTTCCCGGGTTTACCCAGAAAACATTGATTGTCAATCACTTACGATTGTATTGTTCCGTTTGATGTTTAGGCCCAAAATTCAAAGGAATGCAAAGGTAGGGAAATTTTCCCCTCAGGCAAAAAAATCAATGGGGCAATCTGTATGTCCGGACTTGTGGAAAACAAGTTAATTTCAATGTAAAGCCGCAGGATCTCAAGTTTGAAATTCATTTAATTTTTCCCATATTCGTAGTAGCTAATCATTCACAAAATGAAAACACCACTTGTCGTTTTATCCATTGTTTTAATCAGTTCATCCTTATTTTCCTGCCAAAAAGAACTCCAGGAGGAATGTGAAGTAGTTACAGACACCCTTACCATCAGGGATACAGTCACACTTACGAAAATTGATACCGTTACTATAAACAACGTCAAACTCAAAGATGGGTTGATTGCCTGGTACAAATTTGATGGAAACCTGGGTGATTCCAGTGGGCAAGGAAATCATGCTGTGAATATTGCGGGGGCTGGGTCCATTGGCTTTACCGCAGACAAATCCGGCATGGCATCCAGTGCCGTGTTGATGGATGGCATAGACGATATTATTCTTGCGGATGACCGGGGCAGTCTGGTAACGCCTACTTCAGTAACCATTTCCGCATACTACAATACTTCATCAACTGAGGTACAAAACTTGGTTTGTA
The DNA here is from genome assembly GCA_004294195.1 of Sphingobacteriales bacterium. GTDB lineage: Bacteria > Bacteroidota > Bacteroidia > Chitinophagales > Chitinophagaceae > Pollutibacter. The sequence continues at coordinate 4,455 of REAQ01000147.1, forward strand.
AAAGGAACCAATATGTGGCTAATATCGAGTCTGAATTTGGCGGTCTTGCCTGGTCAATAAATGCTTCATCGAGCAATGAACCTCATTTCGCAGTGATCTCACCTATCGGTGCAACCTGTGGAACGCCAAGAGGAATTGATGCTTTTGAGGACATTGTTTTTTCTTTGCAGAAAATAATTCCCAATCAGTGGTATCATATCGTGTGTGTGTTCCATGAAGGCAGTCAAAGGATTTATTTGAATGGCCGGTTACGTCAGGCTACAACAAGGGATTTCGTAACTATGCGTCAATGTCCGGGTGGTAAACTGGTTATTGGCGGATTTGTTGATGATTTGCCGACAAG
>REAQ01000270.1 GCA_004294195.1 Sphingobacteriales bacterium
AAAAGTTTTTCCTGATTCCTTGCAGCCATATAAACTGTGGCGCCGGAAGAAGTAAGCAACTTCACCAGTGCGGTACCGATTCCTCCGGTGGCGCCCATCACAAGAATATGTTTCCCGTTGAGTTTTTCCATGCATATCTAAACATTGCATTGTCAAAATTGTTGCTCAAGTTTGATGGAAGCTGCATTGATTTTTCCGCACCAACTCTTTGAACAGCACCCCGCGCTGGATAAAAAACGAAAGGTGATCCTCGTGGAGGAATGGCTTTACTTTCGTCAGTATTCCTTTCATCAACATAAATTGGTACTGCACCGCGCGAGTATGCGCGCATTTGCTGACAGGCTCTTACAGCAAGGATATGAAGTCATGTATATCGATGGACTGATGAAGGAGCAGGATAGCCGGCAACTCATACCATATTTACAACAGCAGGGGATCAGACATTTGTTTTGGGTGGATACAGAAGACACATGGTTAGAAAAATGCCTCCACGAAGGTGCAGCTCATGCTGCAATAAAAACAACCGTTCTTCACTCGCTTAACTTCATAACAACACAGGAAGAATTCACCACATTCTTCGCTGCAAAACGCAGATACTTCCAAACTGATTTTTACGTGTGGCAACGAAAACGGTTTAAGATACTGGTCAACCAACAGGAGGAACCACAGGGCGGGCAATGGAGCTATGATGCAGACAACCGGGAAAAATTCCCTGGACATATACCCATCCCTGTACTGCCAGCCGCAGTCAAGAGTGAATATGCAGAAGAAGCCATCGCATATGTTCAAAAATATTATCCGAACAACCCCGGCAACGCGTCAACCTTTGCATATCCATTCACCCATGAAACTGCAAAAGCGTGGCTGCAAGATTTTCTCGCCCATCGGTTCAAGTATTTCGGACCCTATGAAGATGCCATGGTGCCATCGGAAAATATACTGTTCCACAGTGTACTAACGCCCATGCTGAATATCGGTCTGCTTGATCCCAGGGAAATCATCAATGCAGCCATCCGGTATGCAAAAGAAAAGGAAATACCCATCAATTCACTGGAGGGATTCATCCGGCAAATCATTGGCTGGCGTGAATTCATCCGGGCTATTTATCAACTGGAAGGTGGTAAACAACGCACCCGGAATCATTTTGGCTACCACAGAAAAATTCCCGCTTCATTCTGGGATGCCACAACAGGAATTGTTCCGGTAGACACAGTGATCAAACATATCCTTAAAGATGGATATACCCACCACATCAACCGCTTGATGGTCTTGGGAAATTTCATGTTACTCTGTGAATTTGACCCGGATGAGGTGTATCGATGGTTCATGGAAATGTTCATAGATGCTTATGATTGGGTGATGGTTCCCAATGTATATGGTATGACGCAATATGCCGATGGGGGCCTGATGACCACCAAGCCTTATATCAGTGGAAGTAACTACCTGATGAAGATGGGATCATGGCCCAAAGGCCCGTGGCAAGGGACCTGGGATGCTCTTTTCTGGCGTTTCGTGCACACACATCGTGACACACTGGGCGGCAACCACCGGTTAGGCATGATGGTAAGAACTTTCGATAAATTCAGTAAGGAAAAACAAGACAACCTTTTAGCTGCAGCAGATGCGTTTCTCAACACCTTGGAGTAGCCAATAGCTATTAGCTACTAGCTATTAGCTATCTTTGCACCAGCTATGAAGATTACAGGTACAGAGATTTACAAGTTAACTATCAAAATGGAGCCTTTTGTAATTGCCACAGAGGTTTCCTATTACACACAGAATATTTTCATTCGCATTCATACGGATGAAGGCATTACGGGCATGGGCGAGTGTTCAGCCTTCCCCATGTTGGTGGGAGAAACACAAAACACCTGCTTTGAAGTAGCAAAAGATTTTGCAAGGATCACCAAAGGGATGGACCCACTGGATATCGAGGGTGTATTAAAAACCCTGCATCAATACATTGCCTTCAACAGCACCATCAAGAGTGCCTGGGATCTGGCCCTGCATGATCTGGCCGCGAAGAAAGCCAGACTGCCGCTGTACAAATTTCTCGGAGGCAAAAAGAAAACCATACTAACCGATCTCACCATCGGTATTGATACACCCGAAGTGATGGCGCAAAAAGCGGTTGAATTTGTTGCGGATGGCGTGAAGATCATCAAGGTGAAGCTCGGAAAAAAAGGAAAGGAAGACGTGGATCGTATCCGGTTGATCCGTGAAGCTGTTGGCCCCGGGATTCAATTACGGATTGATGCCAACCAGGGCTGGGATTATAACACTGCTGTAGAAACCTTACAAGCTTTAGGTAAATACGATATCCAGTATTGCGAGCAGCCCATTCCACATCAATTCGATCCGCTGTTACCCGCACTGAGAAAGCAATCACCTATAAAGATCATGGCTGATGAATCTGTATTTGATCATCATGATGCCATCAGGCTGATGGACGCAGATGCCATTGACTACGTCAATATCAAACTGGCAAAATCCGGCGGCATTCTTGAAGCCAAAAAAATTGCCGATGTTACCGGCGAAAGAGGCATCGCGTGTATGCTTGGCGGAATGTTAGAAAGCAGGCTTGCGCTTACGGCAAAGGTCCATTTTGCCATGAGCCACGATAACATTATTTTTTATGACCTCGATACCTGTTTGCTTGGACAATTGGAAGATCCGGTAGTAGGTGGCGCGAAATACGACAACTATTTTTTACACGTAACCGATGAGCCTGGGATTGCCGCAGACATTGATGAAGCCTTTCTGGCCGGTTGCGAGAAATGCACTATTTAATTCAAACACATGGAAGGAAGACATCCCCAAGACAGCCTCGTAGTGATGACCGAACTGGTACTGCCGAATGATACCAATCTTTACGGTAACCTGATGGGTGGCCGTTTGATGTACTGGATGGATATTGCTGCGGCCCTTGCAGCAGGTAAGCATTGCAATGCACCGGTTGTAACGGCTTCTGTTGATAACATCTCTTTTGAATCCCCGATCAAACTCGGCAATGTGGTACATATTGAAGCAAAAGTCACCCGGGCATTCAATACTTCCATGGAAATCCATATGAAAGTATGGGGTGAAGACTTCACGCATCAATACAAATACAAAAGCAATGAAGCGTACTACACTTTTGTGGCGTTGGATCCGAATCGAAAACCCAGACCTGTACCTACCGTGATCCCACAAACGGAAGAAGAAAACAAGCTGTTTGACGGTGCGCTCCGTCGTCGTCAACTTAGATTGATCCTGGGAGGTAAAATGAAGCCCAACGATGCGCAGGAGTTGATGGCTTTGTTTATGAAAGATTAGCGTTCAGGTCTATAATTGATAGGCAACATATTACCGAACTTTTCATAACTCCAGAACCCGGAATAGGCAATCCGCAGCGGAGTCTCAGGTAGTCCGAGTTCAGAGAAAACAACAGGCTTCATCAGCATCGTAAGATCTGACTCTATGCCTGTAGGCATGTATCCCGAGATCATGGTTCTTTGTGCAAGAGTATTTTTATACACCGGGTTCTTTAAGTATTGTACAGTAATTTTTTCATCCCAGGATAAATACTTCTGGCCGGTAGCAGAATCTTTGAATACAAGGGAAAAAGCAGATATGGGATTCTTGACCAATCTAACAGAACCATTATTTGATATCTGCATCTTCTTGAAAAACCTGAATTGCTGTTCTTCTGCAACACCATCATACAAGGAATGAAACAAATGCATGGTACTACCGAAGTAGTATTCTCTCCGTTTTTTAATGTACCGCTTTGCAACCGGGCTATCCAGTTCTGTATAGCGTGCGAATCCTGCGAAATAAGTTCTGCCCGTTTCTTCATCGATATAAAAATCCTGAAGGTCAAAAAAGATCCTGTATCCAAACTCGCGATTGATTACTTCGAGGGGTTTATCTGAATGTGCATAGGCATCTTTTTTTCCTTCGCCAGCACTGAAATAGACTTCGCCTTCATTCCGTATGGAGCTTTTCAAACCAGCCGTTGTTATGCCAAGGAATTGACTTCGGAATAGATCCATCATTCGCTTCCGGCGTTCATCGTTCATGATCAGGATGCTCAACATTTCCTGTGGCTTTGCATTCAGCCGGAATACAAATCGAAGATCTTTATCTGCAACCATAACACCATGGACAATCACTTCATAAGACACAAAGCTTACGATGATTTCAAACAAACCGTGTTCGGGAACGCGTAATACAAAATCTCCCTGGGAATTGGTGGTGGTTCCAATGGTGGTATTGTTAAGATAAACAGACGCGCCAATCAGGGGCTCGCCGGATTCATTGCTGATCACTTTTCCGGAAATAGAAATCTGTGCATGGGTAGTCTGCAGGAATAAGCAGCCTATGAACAGAAAGAGAATCCTCATTTATCAAGTTTAGTCATTAGGTGGTGTTTGCTTTTCAGCATGTACTTCCGGCTTTGCTCTATGGCATCCATCACCTTTTCTAAAATGTTGTCAACAGTATCATTGTAGTCGATGTTCAATGGCTCCTTAAATTTAACAGAAAGCAGAGAACCTTTTTTCTTGAACGAGAGCCCCTTCTTGGTAAATGCCCGCCAGAAGCCATTGATCACAACAGGTACTACAATAGGCTTGTTTTGCTTGATGATATGGGCGGTCCCTCTCCGTCCAGGCGCAAAAGGCTTGGTGGTGCCCTGTGGGAAAGTGATCACCCAACTGTCTGAGAGGGCCTCATTAATTTTGGATGTATCTGCCGTATCCACATTCCGCTGCACCTCCTCGCCGTTTGCCCTCCAGGTCCGTTTGACGGTAATGGCACCGGCCAGGGAAAAAATCCGGCTCAAAAAGCTCCCCTTCATGGTTTCCTCAGCGGCAACATAATAAACGTTGGTGAAAGGATTCAGAAGGTAGTACGGGATACCCAGTTTGTTCTTTTTCCTCCATTTTACCGCACAGAAGATGTGCAGGAAGGTGATGACATCGGCAAAATAGGTCTGGTGGTTGGAAACGAAGAGCACATTTTGCTTCGGGAGGTCCTTCAGGTGCTCCGTACCAGAGATATTGATCGTGTTGATCAGCGCAAGGCCCGGATATGACACGATACCAACGGTGGCATACACCAGTTTCCTCACGGGGTTGAAGCGAGTCAATCGTTGTAAAAAATCATGCATAACCGGCAAGTCCAGTGCCGCAAGATAAGGATTTTGGCATAATTGTATCCTGGTGACAAATAGCAAAGCCGGGGAATTTCCCCGGCTTTGCTAAACATTAAATATTAATTCTATTTAGATGAGATGATCAGTTTTTCGGAAAGGCTGGTGCCATCTTCAAACATTACCCGTACAAAGTACATTCCGGTTTTAACGCTTAGGGAATTATCCATGATCACTTGATTTTCTCCCTTTATTCCTTTCAGCGATTTATTATACAACTTACGGCCAGAAATATCAGTCACTTCTACCTGCACCTGTTGAGCCCTTGCATTCCAAAATTTCACAGTTGGCAATCCAACAGAGGGATTCGGTGAAATTTGCATACTCGCTGCCTGATTACCAGTATTTCTTATAATCTCTGTGGTTGAGTAGTCATACTCACCATTTTTGTTGATCGACTTAATACGATAGTAAACTTTGCTATCAACTGGTCTTGAATCAACATACTGGTAATTGCTTTTATTTCCCTTAGGCAATACCGTTCCAATGGTAGTAAAATCTTTCCCATCAGTACTTGACTCAACTTCATATTGCAACAACTGGTCTTCTACCCCACCGCTCCATTTCAACTGAACCGCATTTTCATTTATGAAGGTAGCCTTGAAGTTCATGGGTGCAGATGAAAGGAGGATCAGGCACTCGTTGATGGTAAAGTCGTCAATTGTCCAGTCGTTACCACTACCACCCGGAGCGTTGTTCCGAAGGTTCACACTAGTAGTAGCTGCAGTAGCTTGGAAAGTGAAGATCTTCTCCACCCAACCTACACCAGCTTGGATATTACCCGTGTTATACACATCCACACCTCCGATGTAGAGGGTCATATTCGGTAATACACCTGCGCCAACACCAGCACCGCCGGTTGGCGATCCTGAACAACTACCACAAAGATTTCTTACCCAGAAACGCATGGTATATACATTACCGGGAATCAGGCCGGAAATGGTCGACGAAAACACCAGTCCGGGCGTATAGGTACCATTTACCATCAGCATATATCCCCTGTTGGCACCTGACGCTGCAGGCGGGTTACCTGCAGAAGTGGTGGTACCCGTATGGTCTCCATATATTTCCCAAACACTAAACACTCTATCACTTGAACTGGGTGTTGAGCCGGTATAGTTAGTGTGACTGGAATTCCTTACGATGGCATAAAAACCGTCATTCGGTGTATTGGAACCAATATTGGCCCGAGTGAATCCGGAAACAATAGTGCTTCCAGCTGCCCTGTTGGTTGCCGTTCCGGATCCAAAGGTTCCACCAAATTCGTCAGTAATAAAATTAGTTGTCCCAAACGACGAGCAAGAAGAGTTGTAGCCCACCCGCACCAAAATCGTATTCAAATCATTCCTTGTACCCGCGCCTGAGCCATATATGAAATAGTGCCCGGCAATGTTTAGTTGGGTAAAAACAGGTGAAGTGATTCTTACCCGATAACAAGCTTGAATGATAGTCAACTGACCCCAATGGCTGGGATAGGTAATACCTGCCTGTATACTTCCGCCCACAGTGGCCGTTGCACCATCTCCAAGGTTGATATAAATAGTACTTCCGGATAAAGTTCCCTTATCGCCGTCAAAAGCATCGGAATAGGTTCCAATTGTTGAAACACCAGGCCAGGAAGAAAGGCCTTCATTGCTTCGGGCCGCCATAGAACCGGGAATGTAGGTTGTGCCGGCTGGCACGACGCCAAAAAACTGCACATTGTTTAGTGTACCGGTTCTAACAGTGATTACCGCCCTGATCTCCAGAATATCATTCGGGGATACTGGTCCTCCATTGGGCTTAGACACATTGATGTACGTCAACTGTGTACTTACGGTCTGTGACACTGCGGTTAGATTACAGAGAATCAACAGTAATATGGTCAATTGAGCTTTCATAAAACACGATTCGTTTCCATATAAAACGGAGCATTTGTTGATTTATGTTAATTGAACGATGCTTTTTATCGCAGTTTTACGACCACTGGTCGATATTTGCGATATCATGAATACGCAAGCTGCAATTTTTGACATGGATGGTATCCTAATCGACTCTGAACCCCTATGGTACGAAGCTGCAAATGAGGCATTTATGCCATATTGTATACAACTCAGCCCAGAAGAGTATGCTATGTCTATTGGCTTAAGAACCAAAGAGTTTGTTGAATTTTGGCTAAAAAAGTATGCATTGGACCAGGAGCAAGCGCCCCTCATTGAGAAAAAAATAAATGCATTGGTAATCAGTAAAATCGCTCAAAAAGGCACTGTAATGCCCGGCGTATTTTCCACATTAGAGCAACTAAAGCATCGGGATTTTACGATAGGGCTTGCCACATCATCACCAACATCCCTAATAGATGTTGTCGTAGATAAATTGAATATAAGGTCGTACTTCTCCGCATTTGCTTCCGCAGAAAATCTGCCTTTCGGAAAACCTCACCCTCAGGTGTATCTGAATTGTGCGATGGCTCTTGAGCAGACGCCATCAAAATGTATTTGTTTTGAAGACTCATTTAACGGATTGATTTCCGCTAAATCAGCACGAATGACTTGTATTGCAATTCCTGCGCCAGAATTTAGACACCAGCCCAGGTTTCAGGCAGCGGACCTGATTCTGAATTCTTTAGAAGAATTTGATCTTGATAAATTTGAGGGATTGAGAGATTGACGCAGCATTGCCGCATTACCGCATTGTCTCATTGTCAATAATTATTATCCCAAACAAAAAACCCGGCAAAAGCCGGGTTTTTTCAGTTTGGGATAATAATTATTGACCGTCCCCTTCTTCCATCTTCTTCTTCAGCTCAGCGAGTACACCAAGGTCACCCAAGGTTGTTTTCTCCACTTTGCCTTGAACGTCTTTCACTGCCTTCTTTGTTTTAGCAGCTTCAACCTTTTTCTCTTTGGCAACGGCTTCTTTTTCTTCGTACTTCACCTGCTCCCAGATGCGTGCGTGGCTAACCACAATACGCTTCTCATTGCGATCGAATTCAATCACCATGAACGGCAGTGTTTCTTCTGCTTTCACAGGTGATCCGTCTTCTTTCACCAAATGACGGCCGGGGGCAAAGCCTTCCAGTCCGTAAGGAAGCTGAACAATAGCACCTTTGTCATCTTTACGGGAAATAGTACCCTCATGAACTGATCCTACAGCGAATGTTTCCTGTAGGGTGTTCCAGGGATCTTCTTCCAGTTGTTTATGACCGAGTTGCAGTTTCCTGTTCTCCTTATCGATGTTCAAAATCGCTACATCAATTGTAGAACCCACTTTCGTGTACTCTGATGGATGGTTGAATCGCTTCAGCCAGCTCAGGTCAGAAATGTGGATCATACCGCCGATACCAGGCTCGAGCTCAACAAACACACCATAAGGCGTGATGTTCTTTACGATACCCTTGTGACGGCTCTCTGTAGGATACTTGCTTTCGATATCGCTCCAGGGATCATTGGTCAACTGCTTGATAGAAAGGCTCATCTTGCGGCTTTCCTTATCCAACGTTACAACCTTTGCTTCGTACTCGTCGCCAAGTTTGAAGAACTCCTTCGCGTTGATCGGGGTATTAGCCCAGGTGATCTCAGATACGTGCACCAGGCCTTCCACACCAGGGAGGATTTCCAGGAACGCACCGTAATCTTCGATGTTCACCACTTTACCTTTCACCAGTGCACCTTCTGAAATGGTTTCAGGAAGTGTATCCCACGGGTGTGGTGTCAATTGCTTCAGACCAAGGCTGATACGTCGTTTCTCATCATCAAAGTCGAGAACAACCACATTCAGTTTCTGATCCAGTTTCAACACCTCTGAAGGATGGTTGATCCGTCCCCAGCTGATGTCAGTGATATACAACAAACCATCTACGCCGCCAAGGTCAAGGAACGCCCCGAAATCGGTGATGTTCTTAATGGTACCTTCCAGTACCTGACCTTTCTCGAGTTTGGACATGATCTCGAGACGCTGTGCTTCGATGTCGCTTTCAATAAGGGCTTTGTGAGATACCACAGCATTCTTAATGGCTTCGTTAATCTTAACCACTTTGAATTCCATGGTCTTGCCTACGAACTGATCGTAGTCTGTAACAGGCTTAACGTCAATCTGTGACCCTGGCAGGAAGGTTTCCATACCATAGATGTCAACGATAAGACCGCCTTTGGTTTTACTGGTAACCAGACCAGAAACCACTTCACCAGTTTTATGCACTTCTACGATCTTTTCCCATGCACGGGTGACCCTGGCTTGTTTGCGGCTGAGGTGAAGATGACCTTCGCGGTCCTCTTTTTCAACAACCATAACTTCCACAAGATCGCCAGTCTTAAGATTGTGCAAATCGCGGAATTCGTTCAAGGAAATCAGACCATCAGACTTAAAACCAATGTTCAAAACAACATCAGTCTTAGTAAGGCCTACAACAATTCCCTCAATCATTTCACCATCAGTAATGCTGCGGAACGTATTCTCATACGCTGCATCATACTTTTGTTTCTCTTCGTTGGTGTACGAAGTGACATTTCTTTTGTCAACGCTCCAGTCAAAATCATCATGAGCTGAGGCGATTGCGGGGGCAGTTTCATTTTTGTTTTCTTCCACTTAAAAAGTCCTCCTTTTTGTAAAATTAACAGGGATTTTATGGCCCTGTTTGGGGACGGCAAAGGTAGGGCTAAAAACCAATACATTGCAGAAAACAGAGGCTTTTTTCCTGTTTTTCCGCCGTTTTTAATCCCCGACAAAAGAGCCATGGCTCTTGTGCGGCCATTGTGCTTCCCATTTACTTAACTTACAACCATGAAACAATACCTATTGCTTCTCTACGCGATACTGACCCTCTCTATCCCAACAATTTCAACTGCCCAGCCGAAGATCAGCATTACCATACCCCAAAGCCTGGAAAATGGTCCGTTGAACGGGCGATTGCTTTTGTTGTTTTCAACCAATACAACGCAGGAACCCCGTTTCCAGATTGAAGACGGTCCGGGTACTCAACAGGTTTTTGGGATGGATGTGCAAAACTGGCAGCCAGGCACTCCTGTAAGCTTTGATTCTCAGGCGTTTGGCTACCCGATACAACAGCTGAAAAGCTTACCCAAAGGGCAATACCAGGTACAGGTGGTCTTCCACAAATACGAGGTATTTAACCGGTCCGATGGCCACAAAGTATTGCTCCCCATGGATCGTGGCGAAGGGCAGCATTGGAACCTGGCCCCAGGAAATCTTCTAAGTACGCCATCTGCCCTGACCTTCGATCCCAATGGCAAGCAAGCGCTCGCCATTATCATAAACTCGAAAATACCGCCCATCAAAACGCCGGAAGACACGAAATACATCAAACACATCCGTATCAAAAGTAAGCTTCTGACTGCATTCTGGGGAAGACCCATGTACCTCGGTGCAAACATCCTTCTCCCTGAAGGATGGGATACCCATCCCAACGTACATTACCCGCTGGCCATCTACCATGGACATTTCCCAGACGATTTCGGCGGTTTCAGGACTACCCCTCCGGACCCGGACCTGAAACCCGATTTCAGCGCACGCTTCAATATCTCCGGATACAATAAACTCCAGCAAAAGGAAGCCTACGATTTTTATAAACTCTGGACAGGTCCTGGATTTCCCAGGGTTATTGCTATAGAGATCCAGCACCCCACACCATTTTATGACGACTCCTACGCCGTGAACTCGGCCAACAACGGCCCCTACGGTGACGCCATCGTCAAAGAACTTATTCCTGAAATTGAAAAGCAGTTTCGCGGCATTGGACAGGGTTGGGCCCGCTTTATGTATGGCGGCTCAACGGGTGGTTGGGAAGCATTGGCGGCACAAGTGTTTTACCCCGAAGCATTTAACGGTTGCTATGCCGCTTGTCCCGATCCGATTGACTTCAGGGCCTTTACTACCGTTAACATTTATCAGGATAAAAATGCATACTATAAGGAAGGGCCTTTTCGAAAAACGCTCAGGCCAGGCCATAGAAATTACCTCGGCCATGTGGATGCCACTGTTCAGGATATGAACTATCGCGAACTCGCACTCGGTTCAAACGGCAGGAGCGGTGAACAGTGGGATGTATGGGAATCTGTATTCTCCCCTACGGATAAGAACGGATATCCCAAGCGCATTTGGAACAAGCAAACGGGGGAAATAGACCCAACCGTAGCTGCGTATTGGAAAGAAAATTACGACCTCACCCATATCATTCAACGCGATTGGCCAAAAATCGGACAACAGCTGGAAGGGAAAATTCACCTCTACTGCGGAGATATGGATAATTTTTACCTAAACAACGCTGTTTACCTTGCCGAGAACATGCTCAAGGAACTCACCAACCCTAAAGCCGCGAACGAAGTTGATTATGGCGACAGGGCGGAACACTGCTGGAACGGAGATCACGATAATCCCAATTATATTTCAAGACTGCGTTACCACCAGATGTTTATTCCTAAATGGACCGAAGAAATGAAAAAAAGAGTGCCTCCAGGCGCAGATACAACTTCGTGGAAATATTAATGATGTATCATTGCACCTGAAAAGAAACTACAGCAATTTTTATGATCACTATTGTCCTCATCGATCTGTATAAGAAAGAACTCGAGCGTTTAAAACAGGAAATCCTTGCCTATGCTGCTGATGACCAGCTATGGGCAACTCCACCTAATGCCATTGCAGCAGGAAATCTTTGTCTTCAGTTAACAGGAAGTCTGCAACATTATATCGGAAACCTGATCGGAGATTCAGGGTATATCCGAAACAAAGAAGCAGAACTGAAAGCAAAAAACCTTTCCCGCGAAAGGCTTCTGGAAGAAGTAGACAATACCTCCACCATCGTCGTAAATACTTTAGAAGAGTTGTCGAAGACAGAACTTCAGAAGGTGTTTCCAACAACGGAGTTTGAAGAACCGGTCACAACGGAATTCTATGTTCTCCATCTGTTAAAGGTATTGGGCTACTACCTGGGACAAATCAGGTACCACAGGCTAGTGGTGACGGCAGCTTAACCGCTTGTGGGACACACTAAAGAGCGTGAACACCTCTCCATGCAAGAGCGGCATCCACGCTTTGTGGTATAGGGAGAACCTGAAAATTTACTATATTTCCGGTGTCGTTTACGGTCTGCCCTCTTGTGCTAAAACAACCCTTTAAGCGGATTCAGACATCGTCGCCAGAGTGAAACCCGATCAACTAAATAGAAGATTTTACGCACTTGACGCCCTCAGGGCGATCATGATGCTGTTGGGTTTGGTTATCCATACCGGAGTAACTTATATGCCGTATGAATCACCAGTTCGTACCGTTATGGCAAAAGAAACATGGATTGGTTTCTTTCCGGTGATCAACCTCATACACAGTTTTAGGATGCCGGTTTTTTTCATTGTGGCTGGTTACTTTGGGGCTTTATTATTTTTCAGGAAAGGTCCCCTTGAAATGTTACAAAACAGGGTGCTGAAAATCCTGCTGCCCCTGATCGCAGGTGTCCTGATCCTCTATCCGATTATTTACTTTAGTTTCATTTTTTCTAGTGCTCGCATCGCCGGAGACCCATCGGCCCTTGACAAAGCCTGGCAATCCATTCAATCAGGCAGCTTCCTACCCTACAGGCTTTCACATCTTTGGTTTCTATATGACCTGATGTTGTTCTCTATTGCCTCCAGCGCAATCGCATGGCTTTTTCATAAAGCCACTTCCATCCAGTCCATCGTAAACCGTATAGCCCGGTATATCCTTGTACGTCCATTCTTAAGGATTGTTCTTGTAGTTATTCTTTTTTACATCGGACTACTCATCAATAAAGAATATACCCTGCATACCAATGTTTCTTTCTGGATAGACAGAAACCTGCTATACTGCTACTTTTTGTTTTATCTCATTGGTTGGATGGTATACAGAACAGATCTGCTGGAGGCCTTGCAATGGAGACCCTTATGGCAACTGGCCATCGCCCTGGTGCTGTTTTGCATCAGCATGTTCATAGA
>REAQ01000148.1 GCA_004294195.1 Sphingobacteriales bacterium
AATACAAAAGCCATTACCCAAATCCACCATCGTTCAATGGATATGGAAATTTGGGGTCACGAATGGTTTGGCAAAAATGGTAAGAACATTTACTTTGACTTGCAACAGCCCCGTGGTAAGGAATTCTTTGTAGGAAAATATGAAGTGGCTACAGGTAAGGAATCTAAATACCGCTTGCAGCAAAATGAATGGAGTGTCCACTATACCAGTAATGCTTCTGAAACCTTATTTGCAGGAGACGGAGGAGACCCCGGTGCAGTAGCCAAAGCGCCAAATGGGCAATGGATTTATTTGTTTACGCCCAATGGAGACCATTTTGATGCAGAGAAATTAGTGAATATGAAAAAGCATTTGGTTGTTATAGGAGGAGGAGCCGCCGGGGTGTTCTGTGCTGTTAATGCGGCAGCTATGAACCCGCAGTTACAAGTTACGGTCATTGAAAAAACAGGAAAACTTTTGTCTAAAGTGAAAGTCAGTGGCGGGGGAAGATGCAATGTCACGCATCATGAAGATGATATAACGGCTATGAGTAACCGATATCCGAGGGGAAAGCATTTCGTGAAGAAGGCGTTTAATGGATTTTTTACTACCGATACGATACAGTGGTTTACCTCACGCGGGGTTCCGTTGAAAACAGAGAAAGACGGACGGATGTTTCCGGTAAGTAACCAGTCTGAATCAATCATTCAATGTTTATTGCGCGAGGCATCTGATCACCAGGTGGAATTCAGATTGAACACAAATTTGGTAGGCTTGACGGAATCATCCGCCGGATTTGATGTGCAGCTGGAACGTCAGGGAAATGAAGATCATATAAAAGCGGACTTTGTTTGTTTGGCCAGCGGCGGTATGCTTAAGCCAGAGCAGTTTAGTTGGCTGGTAGCCATGGGTCATAGTTATGTAACCCCACTACCATCCTTATTCACCTTTAATGCGCAAGGACATCCTATCACAAAGCTGATGGGCGTTGCCGTGCAAGACGCTGAGGTTAAATTGCCTGCTATTAAATATAAGGATCGTGGACCGGTACTGATCACACATTGGGGCCTGAGTGGTCCGGCCGTACTTAAAGCTTCTGCCTGGTGCGCGAGAGATTTGGCCGCAAGGGAGTACACCACATCAGTGATCATTAATTGGTGCCCGCAAGAGCATGAGCAATCTATGCGGGAGAAACTGCAGTTGTTCCGCCACAGTATGGCGGCGCAACTTGTGCGGGCGAGAGCTCCTATAGAACTACCTCAACGGCTATGGGAACAACTGGCAGATGAGGCCGGAATTGGCGCGCAGCGATGGGCTGATCTTCCATCGCAGCTGCAGAATAAACTTGCAAAACTGATCACCGGCTATGAATTACCGATCAAGGGGAAGACAACCTTTAAAGAAGAATTTGTAACAGCGGGTGGTGTTCAGCTTTCAGAAGTTGATCCGGTTACGATGGAGAGCAGGAAGGTTCCGGGACTTTACTTTGCAGGTGAAGTATTGGATGTGGATGGTGTTACGGGAGGGTTTAACTTCCAACACGCATGGACGAGTGGATGGAATGCAGCAACACATATTGCCCGTAAATCTTTACATTGAGAATATAACCAACCACATGGAAAGGAGAAAGTTTTTATCAGCGCTCGGATTCATCACCTTTGCTAATCCCGTGTTTGCTAAAGAAGCAGAGAAGCAGCTTAATCTGATGGAGAAGTTTGGCGGAGCTGGTGCACCTGATGATGAAGATTTTTGGGGATGGATCAGGGAGTCTTATACTGTAAGTCCCAACATCATCAATCTTAACAATGGCGGCGTGGCTCCTCAGCCAAAAGTGGTCCAGGATGCGCATATCCGGTTTTATCAATATAGCAATGAAGCACCATCTTATTACATGTGGCAGATCCTTGACCAGGGCCGTGAACCATTGCGGCAGAAACTCGCAGATATCTGCGGCGCTTCACCGGAGGAAGTTGCCATCAACCGTAACGCTACAGAAGGATTGAATACCGTGATCTTCGGGCTTGACCTGAAAGCAGGAGACGAGGTGGTGTTGACAAAGCAGGATTATCCTAATATGATCAATGCATGGAAGCAGCGGGAGAAAAGGGATGGGATCAAACTGGTGTGGATCAGCCTTGATCTTCCGATGACCAATGAGGATGATATTGTAAAGGCATATACATCGGCCTTTACATCCAAAACAAAAATTTGCCATGTAACGCACCTGATCAATTGGACGGGTCAGATCCTGCCTATCAGAAAGATTGCGGACGAAGCACACAAACGAAACATTGAAGTGATTGGGGACGGTGCGCATACCCTTGCTCATTTTGAGTTTCAAGTTCCTGAACTGGGGTGCGATTATTTTGCTTCATCGCTGCATAAGTGGATGAGTGCGCCATTTGGCAGTGGCTTGTTGTGGATCCGGAAAGAGAAGATCAATAAGGTATGGGCGCTGTTATCCAACAATGAACCGGATGGGCCGGATATCAGAAAGTTTGAATCTTTAGGCACAAGATCCTTTGCTTCAGAGATGGCCATTGGTGCCGCTGCTGATTTTCATCAGGTCATCGGTAGTAAAAGAAAAGAAGCGAGGCTTCGTTTCCTGAAAGACTATTGGGTGAACAAAGTGAAACAGCTACCCGGTGTAAGCTTCAACCAGCCAGATGCTCCACACCAATCTTGCGCCATTGCCAGTATTGCGATCAAGGGAAAGAAGCCAGAAGAAATTTCAGGGGAATTGTTTAATAAACATAAGATACATACGGTGGCCATCAATTGGGAGAATATTCATAGTGTGCGGGTGACACCTAATGTATATACCAGCCTTCGGGACCTGGATAAACTTGCTGGAGCCATTAAGACTATGGTATAGCTTTTATTTTCTCAGGTCCGGTTACCGGGAAAGAAAAGAGTTTTCCGTTCAGAAATTTTCCGATAAAGCTTTTCCTAACCATTAGATGGTAGATGCCAAAACAAATCGTTATCGTACATGAAATGGTGATGAAAAACTGCAGGATTGGGTGAAGCCCACTGTTAACCAGCAGGCCAGGTATGAACACAGAAATCGGTACA
>REAQ01000149.1 GCA_004294195.1 Sphingobacteriales bacterium
GTCATGGCCATGCGCCATTCATCGGAACGTTGCGCGGCCCAGGTATCCCAGATGCCCGATGCCCAGTTCTCCGTATCGAAATACCAACTCATCCCAAGCACGGGCATGATGGCGGCCAATAATGCGGACCAGGGCAGGCCCGTTTTCAATCCCATGCGGATGGCCACCGGAAATGAATATCCTGCTTTGCGCATCCGCACCCTCGCTCGCATCCTGTTCTTTAGCAGATAGGATACGCCGTTGCGGAATGAAAATTGTTTGCGCGCTTCAAGCGGAACCTGCTGCACCCAGGCCCATAATTTTCTTTCCAAAGAACCACTGGCTTTTCGAAACACACCGGAGAGTGGCGCTTGCACTACATACGCGATGATCAATGCGATTGCGATATCTCCGATCACCGCCACTAGGGGAGATAGAATTCCAAGGAAACTCCTGTCAAATCCCATCCGCCCCAGGTGGATGAAAAACAAGACCAAAATGAACGTCGTGATCCAGTATCTGTCGATCTGCGCACGCGCCTCTTCTTCTTTTTCCATCTGCTCCGCGAGGTCTGCGATCTCTCTGTTGTCACTATACTTCATCTCCAGCATCAGGTCCTCACTCACATCATTCAATACACCGAGCTTTGCAGAGAGAATGGAAAAGGCTATTCCGATCAGTCGCATGGAAATAGCGATGGCCAGGGCAATGTAAACCCCACGTTCTTGCAATACAAACATCACCAGGATGACGAGGGCATTTCCAATAGCAGCAAATACATTTTTCTTCCTTTCATAGGAATCCGTTTGTTCTTTTGCGGCTCGCAGGTAATTGAAGATCTCCCACAAAAATGTACCTGCAACAAAAAGGGCGAGAGCACTATCAATAAATAATGCGGCATTCACAAGGAATAATCCCATCAAAACGCTTTTGGCACCGCTCTTCCAGGCCATAGATCGCAACTCTTCTGTTGCTCTCCGAAATCCATGATACATCTCCAGCAAGCCCGCGATGATACAAAGCCATCCCAGTCCGTTCTCCACTTCCCGGTCAGGCTGGAATGCCACAAAAAGTGCAACCACAGACATGATTGCCAATACCAATGCAAAAATCTTACTCTCCAACGGAGCCTTCGCTATTCTTGACATATGATTGTATTAAACCTCACCCTAAAGACTTACCCTGAACACTATTTCAAATATGTTTTAAGCCAGGAATCCATTTCCCACAACATGTGCAACACATTTTCCTTCCCGCTGTATCCATGGCTTTCATAAGGGAACTGCACATAACGGACCGTACCACCATGTCCCTTGATCGCATTGTACAGTCGTTCACTCTGGATGGGGAAAGTACCGGAGTTGTTGTCCAGTTCACCATGCGTGAGCAGGATAGGGGTTTTGATTTTGTTTGCGAAACTGAAAGGCGACATGTTAAAGTACACATCCGGCGCCTGCCAGTAGGTGCGTTCTTCTGCCTGGAAGCCAAATGGCGTGAGGGTCCTGTTGTAGGCACCACTTCTTGCGATACCTGCCTTGAACAATTTCGTGTGTGCGAGCAGGTTAGCTGTCATGAATGCACCATAGCTATGTCCGCCCACTGCAACGCGATTGCTGTCGCCCACACCCATTTGCGCAAGTTTTTGAATGGCTGCATGTGCATTCAAATACAACTGCGGAATGAAATTATCGTTGGGCTCTTTATTGCCTTCGCCAACAATCGGCATCTCGGCATTATCAAGTATGGCAAATCCCTGTGTCACCCAGAAAATCGGTGATCCCCAGCTGATGCGCGGGAACATATATTTGGAGCCACGTACCTGCGCAGCATCTGCCGCTGATTTATATTCCCTGGGGTAGGCCCAGATAAACACCGGCAGTGGTTTGTCTTTTGTAGGATCAAATCCCTTGGGCAGATAAAGATCTCCCGTCAGGTCTACACCATCTCCACGTTTGTAAGTGACTTTTTGTTTCTGCACACCTTCAAGTGCTTTATACGGCGTACCAAAAGAAGTAATGGGTGTACCGATTAGCGCTTTCTTTTTCACATCCCTGATATAATAATTAGGCGGTTCGTTTAGGCTTTCCCGTGAGGTGACGAAGATGAGTTTTTCCGGATCGATGGCACTTACTACGGTTTCATAATATGGAGCCTGGCAACGCCATAGCATTTTCTTTGCACCCGTGTTGATATCCATCGTTTGAATGAAAGGCAGGTCTCCTTCGGGTGATGATCCCTGTGAGCGTAAGATCAGTTCTTTGCCATTCAGTAAAACCATTACAGGCCTGCCGAACTCATTTCTTTTGGTGAAAGGGGTGCCGATATCACTATAAGCATCATTGCTACTCCGTTCAAACAAGGAGTCCATTGCGCCTGTGCTGGGGTTGTAGCGGTTCACCCGCAGTTTTCGGTCCGCAAACATATTTTCGTACACCAATGCATTGTTCTTATCTCCCCAGATCACATTGCTGAACCTGCGTTTGGTTTTGAACAATTCCCTTGGTGCCATCTTCGTCAGCGGATTCACGGCATACACGGCGTCACGGAATTCAACCTTCGTTCTGCCCAGACCTTTGTCCAATGCCTGGGTATAAATAACAGTTGAAGGCTCATCGGCTCTCCATTCGTGATCCCTGGGGAAAGTTACCACATCGTCAAATCCAATAGGCGCGCCTTCTGCAGAAGGATTCTTTACCAGTTGATTGACCACGGCACCAGTCATATCCATGATAGCAACGGTATACGGAAATCCATTGGCAGGTACCAGATAAGAATAAGGTTTATCGATGGATTCCACCAATAGAAATCTTTTGTCTGGTGAAACGGAATAACTTTTATACACGGCTGGCGCTCCCAGTAATTTCTCTGTGCTAAGGTCATTCAACACCAAATGACCCGTAGCCAGATATGTAAACAACTCCTCATCATAGGGTGTTTTGATCAGGTCCTGGTAGGTGCGGGAAGCTACAGCCTTGCCGAGGTTCTCCTGTACTACAGGGCCTTTGGGAACAATTGGTCTGGTGCCGATGCTACGCATACCGTCAGGCACTGTTTTATAAATCAACTACTTTGCGCGCCTTGCCATCCGCAACATTCACCACATACAAGTCAACATGATCGCGCTCGGTTTGCACAAAAGCAAACTTGGTTTCATCCTCACTCCATTGTATAGCCGAAGCTTTCATCTCACTAGGCACGCCCGTAACTTTGATCTCTGCCTTAGTCTTGATGTTTCGAATAGTGAGACCATGAAAGGATGATAAACGGCTTGAAGCAAAATTGTCAGGGTTGAGTCGAAGCCCCGCGATCCGCGCCTCTGAAGAGCCAAGCTCTTCAACGGTCGACAGCGGACTTCTTGACGCCAACACCATCCACTCGCCTTTCCCATCAATAAATACGGAAGGCGTTGGCTCCGCGAGCACCAACTCCATAA
>REAQ01000150.1 GCA_004294195.1 Sphingobacteriales bacterium
GATTTTTGCTTGAATACATTTTCAATGCCAGCCGCTTCCATCATGTGGTGAATAAAGGTATCCCCTCCTGCAGCCATATAGGGATCTTTCCAGATCAGATAGGTAGCCTTGAGGTTCAAAGGTTTAATAATTGCCATTGAATCCCGGATCTCCTTCTCCAACCTCCCACCCTCAACCTCCAACCCGCATAGGGAAGAAATATCGCGGATCATAGCAATGGCATCTTCAATCGTGACGATGTCGCTGGTCCATACCGGGCAAAATGCCCTTATTGCTTCCACATCCTCCCGGGTATTTTCCTCCTTATTCGCAATCACCAGATCGGGTGCTAAACCCTTAACCCTATCCACTAAAACCTTCTTCGTCCCTCCTACCCGGGTTTTAGTTCTGAACCAAGTCTCCGGATGAACACAGAACTTTGTGATCCCTACCACTTCCTCATCAAGTCCCAAATCATAGAGCAACTCCGTTTGGGAGGGAACAAGGGAAACAATGCGCCGGGGGGCACTGTGCAGGCTGACCTGCTCACCCGTTTGATCGGTAACCGTTATCATTCTGCGAAGTTACTCACCCTTTTCACACCATCTACCGCCCTGCCAATTTGATTGCACAGCCTTCAACGTTCATTCCTTATATTTGCGAAAATCAAAAATCTAGACAACCAATGGCTAACAACAGACTCGTTCAACTGCTCGGCGATCAGGCGGAGTATCTACTTGGACACACATGTAAGACCATCGACAAAAATGACATCACATTGCCAAGTGCTGATCATGTTGACAAGATCTGGGTGAACAGTAACAGGAGTAACCAAACTCTGAGAAATTTGCAGGCATTGCTTGGCCACGGACGCCTCGCCAATACCGGCTACTGCTCTATCTTCCCTGTTGACCAGGGTATTGAGCACAGTGCTGGTTCAGCCTTTTCTCCCAATCCAATTTATTTCGATCCTGAAAATATCATCAAACTGGCTATCGAAGGTGGTTGCAACGGTGTTGCGTCAACTTATGGTGTGCTGGGATTGATGAGTAGAAAATATGCGCACAAGATTCCATTCGTTGTGAAGATCAACCACAATGAATTTTTAAGCATGCCCAATAAGTATGACCAAACCATGTTCGGTTCTGTGAAGAATGCATGGGATATGGGTGCTGTGGGTGTTGGTGCCACCATCTACTGGGGTTCTGCGGAAAGTGCAAAACAACTAAAGGAAGTGGCTGAAGCTTTTGAGCTGGCACACCAAACCAAGCATGGCAAGACCAGCAAATTGGTGTATGAGAAACTGACCACTGATCACCCCATCGATCTTACCCGCTACCAGGTATTGAATTGCTATAGCGGCAGGATCGGCCTGATCAACTCAGGTGGCGAGTCAAAAGGTACGTCTGACCTGGCCGATTCCGTAGCTACCGCTGTTGTGAACAAACGTGCAGGTGGTATGGGTCTGATCCTGGGTCGTAAAGCCTTCCAGAGGCCCTTCAAAGAAGGCGTTGAGATCCTGGAAGCAACGCAGGATGTATACCTCGACAACAGCATCACCATTGCATAATTAACGTATATTGCCACATGGAATTTAATCAGGAAGATTTCATTCCGGGCTCAGATACGAATAAAGAAGACGAGTCTTCCAGCTGGTTCAAGCGGGTCAGAAAGGGTATTCTCACCTCCACCTCGGAGAAAAAGGATACGCCCGAAGGCCTGTGGATCAAATGTCCGCAGTGTAAACACACTTCCACGAACCAGGACCTGAAAGAGGCCTTCTTTGTGTGCCCGCAATGCAGCTACCATCACCGGATAGCAAGTGCAGATTATTTCGAGATTATCTTCGACGATAAGCAATACACTGAAATGTTTGCACAGGTAAAGTCTGTTGATTTTCTTGGCTTCAGTGATTTGAAGCCTTACAAAAAACGGCTGGTTGAAGCCTACGATAAAACCGGGCTCCATGATTCCATTTCGGTGGCTGTGGGCAAGGTTCATGGATCTGACCTCGTGGTGTGTTGCATGGATTTCAACTTCATCGGCGGTTCCCTTGGCAGTGTGATGGGTGAGAAAATCTCGCGCGCTTGTGATCATTGCCTGGAACATAAAATGCCCCTTCTGATCATCAGCAAGAGTGGTGGCGCACGTATGATGGAGTCTGCGTTTTCTCTGATGCAACTTCCCAAGACACTCGGAAAAATCTCCCTGTTGGCTGACGCCGGACTCGCATATATATCGCTCTGTACTGACCCTACTTACGGCGGAACAACAGCGTCCTTTGCGATGATGGGTGACATCAACATAGGAGAACCAGGTGCGATGATCGGCTTTGCCGGTCCGCGAGTAATCAAGGAAACCATCAAAAAAGATCTGCCTGAGGGATTCCAGACGGCTGAGTTTTTGATGGACCATGGATTTCTCGATCTCATCGTGCCCAGAAAAGAATTGAAAGACACCTTGGGAAAACTTTTAGTACACTTCGCTCACTAATACCTGCACAGCAGGGGGCCTCCCTCCTGCTGTGCTTACTTCTTGCCATGGAAATCAAAAACCGATCTGCATATTATGAGTACCACATTGACGATAAGTACGATGCGGGCTTGGTATTGCAGGGCACAGAAGTGAAAAGCCTGCGCACAGGCAAAGTCAGTTTTAACGACGCTTATTGTCATTTCCAACAAGGTGAACTGTACGTGAAAAGTCTGCATATTTCAGAATACGCATTTGGAACCTACGCCAACCATAATCCCACACAGGATCGCAAGCTGCTGCTCAACAAAAAAGAACTGAAAAAGATAGAAGCCAAAGTGAAGGAGAAAGGCTTCACCATCATTCCCCTTCGGATCTATTTCAATGAAAAAGGTATTGCGAAAATAGAGATCGGATTGGCGAGAGGCAAGAAACTGCACGACAAACGTGATAGTATCAAACAACGTGATGCGGAGCGAGAACTGAATAGGGTGAGGCGGTAGGGAGAGGGTGTAGAAAAAAAATTATATTTGGTACCAATGAAATATCTAATCCTATCGATGTCCATTCTGCTTGGTTTATCAGCCCAGGCACAAAAAGTATCTGGCAGCTGGTATGGCAAGGCAGAGGTAATGCTTCAAAGCGAGAACCACAACTACCTCACAGAACTCATCCTGTCCCAAAAGGGTAACACCGTGTCTGGTGTAATGGGATATTACTTCAAAGACCAATACCAAAGTTTTTTTGTTAAGGGCACCTACGATCCAAAATCAAGGTTGCTGCTGATCAAGCGTGTTCCTTTGGTGTATTTCCGCTCTAATGATGCCAAGCCTTCCGTCAATTGCGTAATGGATTTTGAAGCGGTCCTGACGGTATCAAGAGTAAAAAGCACCTTGAAAGGATACTACCTCCGCGATAAAAATTACATGTACACCTGTCCTGACCTCAACCTGACATTCACATTGGATACCAAGGAAAATACCGATTCGGTCCTGCGCGAAGCAGTGGCTGTTCAAAGGGTATGGCGGCCGACCCGTGATGAAATAGTTGTATCAGCAGAGGTGCTAGAAGAAAAAAAAGCCATCATCGGTACGCCGGAGATCAAGGCATTTGAATCGCGTAAAACAGTGTTGAATAATGAGATCCTTGTCAATTCAGATTCCCTGCGCATTACGCTTTATGACAACGGAACGGTAGACGGTGATACCATTTCTGTATTCTACAACAATGTACCCGTGGTGGCTCACCAGGGACTGAACGTTCAAGGGGCGAATTTTTACCTCACATTGGATTCATCTACAGAAGTTCATGACCTGAGTATGTTTGCCGAGAACCTTGGGCGCATTCCTCCAAACACTGCGCTGATGATCATTCATGACGGGATACAGCGGCATGAGATCTTTTTGACGAGTACGCTGAATTCAAATGGGACGGTGCGGATACGGAAGAAAGCAGGAAATAAATCAGTAACGCAGTAAAGCAGTGGCGCAACAACATAACAACATAACAACATAACAACATAACAACTCAACAACTCAGTAACTCAGTAACTCAGTAACTCAGTAACTCAGTAACTTAGCAAGTTAACATTGGAAAGCTAGTATATCAATGTTAACTTGCAAAGTTGTTGAGTTGTTGAGTTGTTGAGTTGTTGAGTTGTTGAGTTGTTGAGTTGTTGAGTTGTTGAGTTGTTGAGTTGTTGAGTTGTT
>REAQ01000151.1 GCA_004294195.1 Sphingobacteriales bacterium
GATGAAAGATTACTATCAAAACCCTACTCCCTAAACCCTACTCACTTTCCTCCGTAAGCGCTCATATACGCAAAATCCTCCGTGATCTCACCTTGCTTCACCATGGTCGCCCTGCGAATGATATCGCTTCCCGGATTGAGTCCAAGCAAATCCGGAAAAACAAACTTGATCAGTTGCTCACCAAAGTATCGCGAAGCATCTCTTGGCAATTCATTGGGGAGATTGCCGACAGCAACCACATCAATGCTTCCTTCCTGAAAAGGAGGTGACTTGGCAAGTGTTTGCCGGTCTACCCCATATACCGGATCAGGGATGGTTTGATCGCCCAGGTTGATGGGTACCGATCCATTGGCATCATCAGTGATATCAGAAATGGTCTGAATGCGGAAGGAAGGATCTTTAACATCCTCCTTATTGAACAGCCTGGGTATGTCGTGATCCCAATACACCCCGTTCATGAGGATATCTGTTTGCGTTGCATAGGGCGCAAACTTTGACATATAGTCTAAGGGGTGATGATGAAAATCTTCCCGGCTATACTTTCCCGTTAGTTTGTGCGCGTAGAGGTCGGCACCCTTCAATTGTACATATACAGGATAGGGAAATTGCCTGGAGAGGTATTCATCCGGTTCCACCTCGTGGAGGCCAAGGAGATTCATGATTTCGAGGACACCGTGCGCAACACGACCAGATCCTGTAACGGCAACTTTTATATTGGGTAATTTCAGACCGAAATAGGTATGGATAAGCTCGCGGAAACTCTTGCTTTGGTAAACGCGTCCCAGTGGGTAGGCACCCGTTCTTTTTCCAAAAGCCCAGATGCCATTGTGCGCACCTACGATACCTGCAAAAAATCCAAATCCGATGATGCGCGTGCTGTCTTCATGCTCCAGGCATTCATAATCGATCATCGTGATCTTTTTCTCCAGCATGGTCCGGAATAGGTCTTGGTTGAAGGGCTGAAGCTTTTTGGTATGGGAAAAGAACAGATAAGTCTTGCCGGGAATAAGTTTAGCGGCCGGAACTTCCTTGATGCCGAGCAGGATATCACAGTGGTCCATCGTGTCTGCAAGTTCAACACCGGCAGAAGAATACTCGCGGTCAGCAAAACATCGGTCTGGGCTTCGCTGTGCGAAGATCCGGACGTCAGTAGCGTTCTTTAAGATCCACTTGCATTGTGCTGGTGTCAGCGCCACGCGGTTGTCGCTCGGAATCTTTTCCTCGCGAATGAGACCAAGGGTTGTCATGGCCCAAATGTAAAACTTTGATTTCTTGTTTGCGAGAATGCTTTATTAAAGGTTGAAGTTGGAAGGTTGAAGTTGGAAGGGTCTCAACTTCCACCTTCTTGCTTCCATCTTCCACCTTTTCTCAGATAGCGATCCAGCAATGCTAGTCCAGCTATCACATTGAAGAACATGAAAATATTGAAGACAGTACTGTTCAGGTAAGGTTTTGGATCAAAGGTCCATTTGCTCATATCGATGTTCAGGCCGCTGTTGGATGAACCCGATGAGAAATCAATCTGGCTGATGGCGTAGACCAATGTGCCAATTAATACAAGGCCAAAGAATATTGCAATGCCATAGATGATTTTCTTATTGATGTAGGATTGGGCCGGTGGTGCAACTTTCAGGTTATTCACCTGGTCCATAATGTCTTTGGTAAAACGCATGGAGGGTTGATCAACCAAATCTGCAGATTGAATCTCTGCATTTACAAAACGAAGCTCTTCATAAATCGTACGCCACTGTTGATCATGACGCAGCAAATCTTCTACCATCGCTTTCTCTTCTGGTGTACAATGGCCATCAATATAGTCCCAGATGTATTGTTCTATTTGCGCCTTTGTGTGCATAATACTAAAGTTAACTTTTTATAATCAGCTAATAGCTATTAGCAAATAGCTACTAGCCTTCATATTGCTTCGCTTTTATAATCTTTCTCCAGCTTCTCCTTCAACCTTTGCCTCGCCCGGTGTAACCGCACTTTTACAGTGTTGGGCTCCAGGCCAAGGATCACGCCGATCTCGTCAAGACTCTGCTCCATCTTATAAAACAGGGTGATGATCTGTGCATCATCGCCAGATAACTTACCGATGGCCTGGTTCACATGGTTGACCCTGGATTTTTGCTCCATCTGGTTGGCAGAAAAAGAAGACTCCTGGTTTTCCAGTTGCAGGAAGGTATGGTCGTCATCAATCGACTTCACATCCATTTTCTTCTTCCGCAAGAAGGTCACACTGGTGTTATAGGTTATGGTATAGAGCCAGGTGCTGAATTTGGAGGTTCCTTTAAAGTCTGCCAAATTGCGATACACTTTAATAAAGATATCCTGCGACACCTCTTCTGCATCCTCCCTGTTCTTGCAGAAACGTAGGGCCAGGGTAAATACATAGTCTTTATACCGATGCACAAGTTCCGCATACGCATGCTGATCCCCTCGGATCACCCGGCTGATGACTTCTATGTCTGGAGATGCGGAACTCATTATTATGGTCTTAGACGCTAACCTAAACGGCAAGGTTACATAAAATAGCTATTAGCTAGTAGCTATTAGCTATTTTATTGATTATCAACTATTTAAAAAAATGATACATTTTCTGTAACCTTTCCTTACCGGCCATAGTCAGATCTCTCGTAACACAACAAGAACAATTAAAAAAATCTTATGCACGGCGGAGAAGTATTAATTCCGATTTTAGTTCCACTAGCCCTCTTTGCGATGGTTTTTGGATTGGTTTATTTACGCAGCAGGGAAAATATGGCGATGATCGAGAAAGGTCTTAATCCAAAGGAGTTTGCAAACCGGCCCGCGCCTTACCGTAACCTGAAGAACGGCCTGCTCCTTTTGGGTGCAGGCACAGGACTTGCACTCGCCTACATACTCACCAAGTATGTATTGCACGATGAAGAAAATCCTGCACTTTGGTTTGCACTAATTGGCATCGGCGGTGGTCTTGGACTCATTGGATCTTACAAGATTGAGAAGAAGGAGTTGTTGGACGAGAATAGATAGA
>REAQ01000271.1 GCA_004294195.1 Sphingobacteriales bacterium
TCCGCAGAAAGAGATCGATTCCCTGTTGAATTATGTACAACAACGCCCCTATGCCACTAAAGTGGAATATGTGACCAAGGAGATGGCCAAACAGAAATTTATTGGAGACAATAATGAAGACTGGAATAAAGTGCTGGACTATAACCCGCTTCCGGCCAGCGTAGATTATTACCTAAAACCTAAATACGTCAATAAAGACAGCCTGCCCAGTATTGTGGCGGACGCCCAGAACTTCTTCATCGTCAGCGAGGTGAAATATCCCGATGCAGTGGTGAACAGCCTGAATGCCATGGTGCGCCGGGTGGAAGTGGTGCTTTTGATCATTGCCGCCTTGCTGAGCCTCATTGCAATTGTTTTGATCGATAATACCATCAAATTAGCCATGTTCAGCCATCGGTTCATCATCAAAACCATGCAGATGGTAGGGGCTACCCGGTGGTTTATTTCCAAACCTTTTGATCGGAAAGCGATCATCAATGGGCTGGTCTCGGCTGTTTTGGCCATAGCAGCCATCCTGGTTATCATCTATAGTGTGGAACGATGGTGGCTGCCAGAAATCAAGGCTCTGCGGGACAATGGGCTGATGGTGCTGCTTTTCCTCGCCCTCATTGTGATGGGCATCGGCATCACCTTTTTCAGTACCCACCGCAGTGTGACCAAGTATTTGAAGATGAAGCTGGATGATCTTTATTAGGGGGAGGGTTTAGGGTGAGGGTTTAGAAGAGGCTATAGACCTGCGACCTAAAAAATACTATCTTGCGCTCATGGAAAAAAAGAAAAACGAGCTGTTTACGAAAGACAATTACCTGTGGATGGGCATTGGCATCGCTGTGATCCTCGTGGGTCTGTTATTGATGGCAGGGGGTAAAAGCGAGACAGCAACGGCATTTAACGATAACGAAATCTATAGTCTCCGCAGGATCACCATCGCTCCCATCCTGATCATTGCAGGTTTGATGATTGAAGTTTACGCCATCATGAAGAGGCCCAAAGCCTGATAGCGCATGAACACTATTCAGGCCATCATCATTGCCATCATTGAAGGCATTACCGAGTTTTTACCCATCTCCTCCACGGGGCATATGGCCATCACCTCAGCATTCATGGGGATCAATACTGACCCCTTCACCAAACTGTTTGAGATCGTGATCCAGTTTGGCGCCATCCTATCTGTGGTTGTGCTGTACTGGAAAAAATTCCTCGACTTCAAATCCTTTTCTTTCTATATCAAACTGGTTGTTGCCATTTTGCCTGCACTGGCCTTTGGCGCCTTGCTGAAGAAACACATCGATGAAGTGCTGGAGAAACCCCTGATCATCGCCATCATTCTTTTTCTCGGCGGGATCCTGTTATTGTTTGTGGACCGATGGTTCAAAAACCCAACAACCCTCCGCGAAGAGGATATCACCAACAAGCAGGCCCTCGCCATCGGTGGCTATCAGGTGCTGGCTGTAGTGTTTCCCGGTCTCAGCCGCAGTGCAGCCACCATTATCGGCGGTATGCAACAGAAACTGTCCAGGTCAGCTGCTGCTGAGTTTTCATTCTTCCTGGCCGTGCCCACCATGATGGCTGCAACCGTAAAAAGTTTATGGGATGTTTACCAGGACAGCCCTGAAGTACTCAATACTAGCAATCTCAGCACCCTGCTCCTGGGCTGCGTTGTTGCATTTGTGATAGCCATCCTCGCCATCAAATTTTTGATCAGCTACCTGCAGAAAAACGGATTCAGGATCTTCGGCATCTACCGGATCATCCTTGGGATCATTTTATTCATCCTGATTGCGGCAGGAAAACTATAGTCAAGTAAAAAATCTTACCTTTTTACTTCTAAATTTTTACTTTTTACTTTTCAACCACACTTGAGATTTTGACTACCACCAATACCACCGCCCCGAAAAATGTTGTACGCGCATGGACCATGTACGACTGGGCCAACTCAGTTTATAACCTGGTGATCACCTCCACCATTTTCCCGGCATATTATGACAGCATGACGGGAGATGGCGATACCACTACTGTTGACATGGTGCATTTCCTGGGGTTTGATTTCCAGAATACCGCACTGTATAACTATACACTTTCATTTGCCTTCCTGATCGTAGCATTGATGTCTCCCTTGTTGTCTTCTATTGCTGATTACAGGGGCACCAAGAAAAAGTTCCTGCGGTTTTTCATGACCCTTGGAGCCATCTCTTGCTCAATGTTGTTCTTCTATGGCAAAAACAACCTGTGGCTTGGACTAACCTGCACCGTACTGGCGTGCATTGGATACTGGTCAAGCATCGTATTTTACAACTCTTATCTCCCCGAGATTGCCGCACCCGAAGACCGGGATAAGATCAGTGCGAGGGGATTCTCTATGGGATACATCGGCAGTGTGTTGCTGCAATTGGTGAGTCTTGTGCTGGTGCTGAAAGGAAAAGATTTGTTTGGGATCGATGGGGGTCAGGCTTCGCAAATTTCCTTCTTGCTGGTGGGCTTCTGGTGGTTGGGATTTGGTAGTCGTGCCCTGGCTAAGCTCCCTGCAAATGCACCTGCTGCAGAGTCTGGTGAAAAACGCAATCTGTTGTCCAGCGGTTATAAAGAACTCGGCAAAGTGTGGAATGAATTGAAAAAATTACGCGTGCTGAAGAGTTTCCTCGGTGCATACTTCTTTTACAACATGGGCGTGCAAACGGTGATGCTGGCGGCGCCACTATATGCCAGCAGTGAACTGGCTATCCCGCAACAAAATCTCATCATCGCCATCCTGTTGATCCAGTTGATTGCGATTCCGGGCGCATATTTTATTGCGATGTTATCTGGTAAACTTGGAAACATTCCGGCCATCATGCTCTGCGTGGTTTTCTGGATCTTTCTTTGTTACCTGGGCTACACCACCAAGTCTGGGGACGTCAACGGATTCTATCTGCTCGCATCGCTCATAGGTTTTGTCATGGGCGGCATCCAGGCCCTGAGCCGATCCACTTATGCTAAGCTCATGCCTGTCACCAAAGACACGGCATCGTATTTCAGCTTTTTCGATGTCTCGGAAAAAATCGGGATCGTCATCGGTCTATTTCTTTTTGGTTACCTCACAGAGATCACAAAATCCCAACGCATGAGCGTGCTTTCATGCATGACTTTTTTTGCGATAGGACTGTTCATGTTGATCATCACATTAAGAAGAAGCAAAAAAGCGGCTAGCGGAGTAAAGGATATTTCTGATATTGCAAGGGTATGAAAATCTATCCCATCAATACCGGCAATTTCAAACTGGATGGCGGCGCCATGTTCGGTGTGGTCCCGAAATCCATCTGGAACAAACTTAACCCTGCTGACGACAGTAACCTCTGCAACTGGGCGATGCGTTGCCTGTTGATTGAAGATGAGGACCGGCTGATCCTGGTAGATAATGGCATCGGAAATAAGCAGGATGAAAAATTCTTCTCGCATTATCACTTGAATGGAGACGATAGTCTGGATAAATCGCTGGCCGCGCTGGGCGTGAAACATGAAGACATCACAGACGTGATCCTAACGCATTTGCATTTTGATCATTGTGGCGGATCCATCGTCAGGAAGAATGGTGAGCTGGTGATCGCATTCCCGAATGCTAAATACTGGAGCAATGCGCGGCATTGGAAATGGGCCACAGAACCCAATGCCCGGGAAAAAGCCTCCTTTCTGAAAGAGAACATCCTTCCTATTCAGGCCTCCGGACAATTACATATGATTGAGGTCAATGAGAAAGGACTTACCCCTTTTACTAAAAACATTTCCATTCGTTTTGCCTTTGGGCATACGGATGCCATGATGCTTCCGCAGATCAATTACAATGGTCGTACCTATGTTTACATGGCAGATCTCTTGCCTGCCGCGGCACACGTGCCCTTGCCTTATGTGATGGCATACGATATGTTCCCGTTGAAGACCCTAGAAGAGAAAAAAGATTTTCTCGAAGAAGCGGCAGACAAAAATTATGTTCTCATTTTTGAGCACGATCCTTCTATTGTTTGCTGCACATTAGAAAAAACGGAGAAAGGAATACGGGTGAAGGAGAAATTTGACAATTTGGAAATGCGGTAATGTGGCAATGCGAACTAAAATCTGGTACTGACTTTTGACGTCAACGGATAGCGCAGATTATTGAATCCCATCATATCCACTTTCACGCTTCCTACCGTGATGGGGCTTTCCACCCGGAGTGGAATATGGTTACGGTCATCCGAGATCCAGATGTTCATTTTTTCGCCGCCTTCAAAGATACTTCCCTTGATGAGCAGTGGTTTGATCTTAATGGCGTTGAACTTACCGTATTTTGTTTTGACGGTCTCTTTTCCCAGATAGCGGATGGTGAGCTGATACACTTCATTATCGATGAACAAAGAGAAAGGAATTTTATCATTCACCTTGTACTTGTTATAGTCTATGTTCCTTGCATAATACACCGCACTGATCACATCCTGCACACAAGGCGGTATAGGCACTTGTCCTTTTTCAGTGGATGCGGATTTGCCATTGTGATTGAAGGTGACATTCTCTTTCTTTTTGTATCCGCCTTCGTCGATATTCCTGACAAATTTATATGGTTTGAGGGATTGGGTATCAATATAGGATTCATATCGGTCCCTTACTTTAAAAATCCAATCATAAGTTGGGTTGCTATACCCATCAGCGATGATATGATAAGTTGGTTGATTGTTCAGCTTCTCCATGCCAACGTTCACATAAGCTGTACCGGCGTCAACATACAAGCCAATGACGCTGTAAAAAACCTTGAAGGTGATCCGTTCTCCATTGAGAAAAGTAGTGTTCACTATACCGCAAAAATCGTCACCTGCACTGGTGGATCTGGTAACCAGCATCAACAGGATGGCGATGAGGAATTTCTTCATAACAAGTGCTTTCGTTTTCAACGGGGTGTAGGATCAGGTGTTTTTCCTTTCTTAAAGATACGTAATCCGAGGAGGAACAGCGAACCTGCCATAGCGGGCACCACCAGGTTGATGAGCCAGATGGCTGTGGCTGCCGTATAGATCCCTACCGTATTGGTACTGTATAAGCTAAACAGGAAAAGGCTGTACTCCCATCGTAACCCCAATTCCAGGATGGCTATGGTTGGCCAGATGGCCAGGCAGAGAAATAACACGGATACCAACCAAAAACCCACCCAAACGTCAACGCCTACATGTAGTACCTGCAACAACAAGTTATATTGAATCGTGAACACGATGAAACGCAGGAGGGATAAGGAAAGCACTCTTAACAAAAGAGTAACAGAGAGTTCTTCCATCACAGCGATATGCTGTATAAATGTGGTGAGGCCGGGTAATCGTTCTATGCCTTTGATGATCCAGCTGATCCTGAAGTAGATCAGCAGACAAACCAGTGTGATGATCACCAGCATCCATCTGATGGATTTGAACCAGATCGCCAATCCGCTGAGTTGCTCTTTTTGCATTAACGCATCAGAGAGCACATATAGACCTGCCACACCTACGATAAGGGTGACGATGAGTTGACTAAAGCTTCCGGCAATGGTAAGTGAAACAGACTTCAATCTATTGCCTTCATCCACAAACAACATGCGGCCGCCATACTCACCTATCCTGTTGGGCGTATTCATGGCGAATGACACACCGGTTAGTGTGGCTTTGAAAGCGCGTAGAAAGGGCATCTTCTGAATGGGCAACAACAGTACCTGCCATTTCCTGGCTTCAATGCCCCAATTCATCAACATGAGTAGAAATACCAGCCAGAATTTCCACGCATGCTCACCATATGCAGCTTCAAGTATATAACCCAGATGTGTGTCGAGATCCGGCTGCTGTCTGATCTGCTTGACCATCGAATACACCAACCAGACAAAGATGATCGGCCCAAGAAAGTAGTTGAGGAATATTTTGATACTTTTGCCCAACAGCTTCTTTCTCCAAAATTACATTCTCTTGTCACATTCCCAGAAAATAATCCTTGGTATTGACCCCGGCACAGTAGTGATGGGATACAGTGTGATCATTATCAATGGTAACAAGTTGGGAATGACCACCATGGATGCAGTGAAACTCACTGGCAAGGACATGTTCCATCGCCTGCAGAAAATACATCAACTGATGCAGGACCTGATCCAACAGTTCAAACCACAGGAGCTGGCCATTGAAGCACCATTCTACGGAAAGAATGTACAAAGCATGTTGAAGTTGGGACGTGCACAGGGCATCGCCATTGCGGTTGCTATGCAGGCGGGAATTCCCGTGACCGAGTACTCTCCAAGAAAAGTAAAACAATCCATAACCGGAAACGGCAATGCAGATAAAGAACAGGTCTGGAAAATGCTGCAATCTATTCTCACCCTACCCGCTGCGGAGGGCCACGTTTTTGATGCTTCCGATGCACTTGCTGTAGCGGTCTGTCATCACTTCAACTCCAACCATGCACTTGCATTAACTGGCGGGAAGGCCAACAACTGGGAAGATTTTATTCGTAAAAATGCAGATCGTATCCGCAAATAACCAACTACTTGAACTTACGGAAGAAAGCAAGGAACAGTCCGGCAGGCACCAGAAGCAATAGGTTCCAATAGGAAAATGCGCCCGTGTAGAGATCGATGCCAAATTTGATGGCCAACATGATAAAAAACAGATACAAACCCCATTTCTCCATACTAGCCAATCCCGCAAAAGAAGCAAACAACCCTACCGTTACCAACATATTCACTGCAGGATAAAACAATCCGTAAGGCGCGTACGCTCCAGTAAAGGAATAGATGATGTTGAATAACCCGGCTGCTGCAAGCAAGTAAATGGTGATGGTAACCGGTAAAGGAGCCTTGATGCTTGTCTTCTCAGACATGTGAGATGATCTTTAGGCGGCAAGCTTCCATCTCTTCGGCAGAGAGTTTAAGCTTAGACCTGGTAAAATTAAGGTCATCGGCTGTATTCATCGGCACCAGATGCATATGGGCATGTGGCACTTCAAGGCCAATCACCGCAATACCGCAGCGTTTACAAACAAAAGACGCCTCGATGGCCCTTGCAATGGGTTGCGCAAACAACAGCATCTCTGCGAGATGATCGTCAGGCATGTCAAATAACTTATCTGTTTCAACCTTTGGCACAACGAGGGTATGCCCGGGCACCAGTGGCATGATGTCAAGGAAAGCAAAGAATTTATCATTCTCTGCTATCTTGTAAGAAGGGATTTCCCCGCTAATGATCCTCGTGAATATGCTACTCATAAACTGATATCATCTACCTGAAACTTAATCAATCCGTTGGGTGCAGTAACCTCCGCAACCTCGCCGATCTTCTTTCCGAGTAGTCCCTTCCCGATAGGTGAAGTCACAGAAATCTTACCCACTTTCAGGTCAGCCTCTTTTTCAGAAACGATCTGGTAGGTCATGGATTTTTTGGTGGCCAGGTTAGTGATCTTCACCCTTGTGAGGATAGACACTTTGCTGGTATCGATGTTATCTGCATCGAGGATCCTGCAATTGGCAAGATCGCTCTCAAATTTCTTGATCCTGGCTTCCAGCAAGCCCTGTGCTTCCTTCGCAGCGTCGTATTCTGCGTTCTCTTTAAGATCGCCCTTCTCCCGGGCTTCGGCTATAGCACGTGAAGCTGCAGGACGGTCAACTGTTTTCAATCGTTGTAAGTCCGCCTTCATGAGCTCCAGGGTTTCCCGCCTCACATATAATATCTCACTCATAATTCCTCGTTTTGCAGTCGTTGAACAAAAAAATAACAACGCCTCAGGAAGCCTGAAGCGTTGCTATGCAAAATTAAGATAAATAATTCAATGGAAAAAACCAAGAAGACAGCCTTAAATCCGGGGCTGACGGCCTTGATCCGGCTTTTTACTGCCTGAATTTGGCGTAAGAATCATGCATGTAGATCTTGCCGTCTTTAAAGCGCCAGTTCTCCTGGTAAGTAGTGGAATCTGTCTTACCATTTTTATACACCACCTTTTCTTTCACCCAGGTAAGCACCCAGTCTTCATTTTTATCATTTGACTTCACGGCCATGAACGCAAGCGGCGTCTCAGAGAACTCCTTAAATTGTCCCCTAAACTGCTTCAACTGCTGCAGCATTACAGCCTTGGGTAAGTTGAAGTGGACAGCCGCATAGTTGTACCGATGAACCGTATCATCCAGATATTGACCGATA
This sequence comes from Sphingobacteriales bacterium, assembly GCA_004294195.1. Lineage (GTDB taxonomy): Bacteria > Bacteroidota > Bacteroidia > Chitinophagales > Chitinophagaceae > Pollutibacter. The sequence continues at coordinate 8,148 of REAQ01000271.1, forward strand.
TCGTCAATCCTGTTCTCTTCCAGGGCTTTGTACATATCAAGCACCACCTTAGTATATTCCGGGTTACCCATGGAAAAATCAGAAGAATAGGTAGCCGTATAAGGATACTGCACCTTAGGTGTTTCAGCCACAACTGGTGTGGATGCCAGCGAATCCAACTTTACTTCTTTTGTATCAGCGTTGTTGTTGCAGGAGGCTAGGACTGCGATGGTCAAGGCAGCAAGGATTGTTTGTTTCATTGTTTTTTTTATTTCTCTTTAAAAGTTTAGGTAAGTGTAGATCAAATTGCAATAGGTAAAAAGCAGTTGGTTATGGACCGCATACTGTCCGGTTGAAAGGTTAATCAATTCTCTACCGGATAAAGATAATAAGCGAAATCGGAAAGAACCGGCTTTACAAATTAGAAATGATCATAATCAGTCGATCTTAAGCTTGGCCAGTAAAACGGTGGCCATCTTCTCAAAAGACTCATGACTATAACCGGCAATATGTGGAGTGAGGATGACTCTGGGATCACTTGTTAAACCGTCTAACTGTGCGCGCTCGGGATCACTCAGCGTTTCCAGCTTTTCATTCTCCAGCACATCCAGTCCTGCCCCCCTGAGCTGATCTTGCAGCAACGCTCTGACAAGTGCGGCAGTGTCTATTATCTTTCCACGGGAAGTGTTTAATAGGTAAGGACGTTTCTGCAGGGCTGCAAAGAATACATCATTGGCGAGATGCCTTGTATCTGTTGTAAGCGGCAGGTGAAAACTGACTACATCGGCATATTTACTAATCTGCTCAAGGGATGCCTCACGCACATAATCTTTCGCAAACCCAAACTTATACTTATCATATGCCAACACCGTCACCTGAAAAGGAGCAAGCAACTTTGCGAAAGCACTTCCTGTGTGGCCATATCCAATGATGCCCACCGTTTTACCAAAAAGTTCATCGGCTCGGTTGGCATCCCTGATCCATTCGCCCTTCTTTACTTCTTCATAAGACGAACAGATCCGGTTCATCAACCCAAGCAGGAGGCCCAAGGCATGTTCTGCAACGGCATTGCGATTACCCTCCGGACTACTTTCACATTGAATGCCTTTTGAATGAGCATAACTAACATCGATCAACTCAAGTCCGCTCCCCAACCTGCCGATCCACTTTAGCGAGCTGGCCGCATCAATCAGGCTTTTATCGATCTTCAATCTCGTGGTAACAATTATACCCTCCACACCGGCTACCGATTGTAGCAGCTCTTCATATGAGATGGAAGGAACATCCAACACTTCGTAACCAGCTTGATTCAACCGCTGCGCCAACACCGGATGGGCCTTAGCCGTGATCATTACCTTCTTCATATCATGCGGTTCAATAGTTGTACATAGTCTTCAACAGACAGGTCCTCTGCCCGTTTGGTGAAGATGGCCTCCTGAAGTACTTCAGCAGGGAAGTAAGGCTTCAGCGGATTGCGCAATTGCTTACGTCGCTGCCCGAAAGCCGCTTTCACTAAACTGAAAAACTTCTTCTGATTCTTGATCTGCCAGGGATTGTTGGCATTTACTATGCGGATGACGCCGCTTTTCACTTTCGGCGGGGGGGTAAAACATGACTCGTTCACGTCAAAGAGATAACTCACTTCAAAATATGCCTGCACCAAAACACTCAGGATACCATAGTCTTTGTTGCCCGGGGACGCTGCGATCCGCTGTGCTACTTCTTTCTGGAACATGCCCACCATCCCTTGCACATCGTCCTTCCACTCCAGTATCTTAAACATGATCTGCGAGGAAATGTTGTAGGGGAAATTGCCAATCACCACAAACGGTCCCTCAAAGGGTTTCTCAATCTCCAGGATGCTGCCCGTGACGATCTTTCCCCTGATCTCAGGATAAGTCTTCTCCAGGAAAGCAATCTTCTCTTCATCCAGCTCAACGGCTTTGAAGAAGATCTCTGGCAATGCCAGCAGGTATTTCGTGATCGCACCTCCTCCCGGCCCCACTTCCAGCAACTGGCTGAAAGAAAGCGCTTCCAAAGAAGCCACGATCTCCTTCGAGACGCTCTCATCCTTGAGAAAATGCTGGCCGAGGGATTTTTTTAAGGTATACATTGGTGCCCAAAAGTAATATCTTTACCGGCTCATTCAAGTGATTATGATTCCAACGCTCAACAAACCTGTCATTGGCATTACTTTAGGTGATCTGAATGGCATCGGTATTGAATGCATCATCAAGACTTTTTCTGACCAACGAATCCTGGAATTCTGTACACCCGTTGTATTTGCGTCTAACAAAGCGATCAACTTTTATCGAAAAGGCTTGCCGGAACATAACCTGAATGCCAATATCATCAAGGAATTCGCCAAACTCAACCATAAACAACTGAATATCTTCTCCGTATGGGAAGATGAAGTAGCCATTACGCCCGGCACCCTCAACGAGACCGGTGGTAAATATGCGGTGATGTCCCTCATGGCAGCGGCCGAAGCTTTGAAAGAAAATAAAATACAGGCACTGGTTACCTCGCCGATCCATAAAAAAAATGTGCAGTCTGACCAGTTTCCTTTTACAGGACATACGCCCTTTCTGCAACAATACTTTGAAGCGAAGGATGTGCTGATGTTCATGGTAGCGGCGAATATGCGCGTGGGCCTTGTAACCGAGCATGTACCCGTGAGCGAAGTATCCAAACATATCACCAAGGAAAAGATCATCTCTAAACTCAGGTTGATGAAAGACAGCCTGCGCAGGGATTTTGGGATCGATAAACCAAGGATCGCCGTACTCGGGCTCAATCCGCATGCAGGTGACGATGGGCTTATTGGAAAAGAAGACGAAGAGATCATCAGGCCGGCAGTTATTGAAGCCAAGAAGTCAGATATACTGGTGTTTGGGCCTTATGCATCAGATGGGTTTTTTGCCCGTGGCCACCACGAAAAATTTGACGGCATATTGGCGATGTACCATGACCAGGGGCTGATTCCATTTAAATCCCTTGCATTTGGCGAAGGCGTAAACTACACAGCCGGACTATCGGTGGTGCGGACCTCTCCGGATCACGGTACAGCATTTGATATCGCGGGAAAAGATAAGGCCGATGAGTCATCCTTCCGTGAAGCCGTATTTAGTGCACTGGATATTCTCGCTAAACGTAACGGTTACGCAGAAGCGCACCGCAATCCGCTCCGGAAGATGAGCACTGCTGTTTTACGTAATGCGGTTGATGAAAAAATTGATGAGTAACTTACTGCAAGGGAGAAGGTAAAGGGAGATGTACGAAGAGCAGGTCCCCTCTTTGCACTTCTCCCTTTATCTTCTCACTTCACTTAAAGACCGCTTCAGACAATCCTTGGTTGATTGCATAAGCAGAATAAGTAATCTCCACCTTCCCCTTCTTATTCTTCAGGGCGTCTTGCGTTTGCTGCGGCTTTTCACCCGCTTCATATTCAAAAGTTACCCCCTTGGGCAGTTTATAGTCCTTGGTATTGAAAGAAAAGATCACTTTGTCCGGAAGACCGTATTTCTCATAACGGCCATAAATCATCTGCATATCATATGTACCATTATCCCTGGTGGTGGTAACAGACTTGTAAATAAGTAGCCGGTCAGCATCAATGTATAATGTAGTCAGGATCAGATCACTGTTCTCATCCAGTGGCAATAGTTTTACCACTCTCACCTTAACACCCTGAAACACAGACTCCCCGGCACTCACAGCCGTGACCTTGTCCATCATCATTAGTGAATTCAGGTTCACACTTACGCCCCCTTTGGGTAGCAGGGAGATGCCCCCATCTTTTTTTACTTTGAAACGATCCGGCTTTTTGTAATAGACCTGTATATCTGAAACGGGGATTTTCAGAAATGATACATCGGTCTTCAACTTACCCGTGGCTTTGTAATCATTTACCTGCGCCAATTTGGTCCGAATATCCTTCACCAACTTATCCGCATCCTGAGCATGCACATTCAAAGCCAAAACACAAAAAAAAATAATCTTCCTCATATGTGTGTTAGTAGCTAATGGCTAATAGCTATTTGTTAAACAAAAAATTACTGCCAATAGTTCGCTGAAAGGAATCTCTGCCCTCCACCAACAACCTCTGCCCTAGCCAAGATCAACCTCTCTATACGCCTTAATCAGCGCCATCTCCCCTTCCTTACCCGGCTTGGCATTGCCATGCTCCATCCCCATCACTCCGGTAAAGCCCTTGCCGTGAATGTGTTTGAAGATGTTTTTGTAGTTGATTTCCCCGGTAGTAGGCTCTTTACGTCCAGGGTTGTCGCCAATTTGGAAATAGGCAATTTCGTCCCAAACTAAATCCATGTTTCGTGTCATTTCGCCTTCGTTGCGTTGCATGTGCCACATATCAAACAAAATCTTACACGAAGGACTATTCACAGCCTTGCATATCAAATAACTTTGATCAGAATTCTGTAAAAATAAGTCTGGTGTGTCACTCAATGGCTCCATAACCATTACCAATCCATGAGGTTCAAATATATCGCAGGCCCTTCTGTATGCATCTATTACGTTGGCTGTTTGGATTCCCATCGGCAGTTTTCTTTCAAAAAAGCCAGGTACTACGGTCATATACTTGGCATTACAGCGTTTGGCTGTTTCTACGGATTCGCGACAAGTTTTTAAGAAATTTTCCAAGAACTCAGACTTTCCGGAAGCCAAAGATATTTTCCAGTTTTCTCCACCATCTATCACAAAAACACCCATTTTCATGCCCAGTTTGTTGAGTGTTTCGCCTATTTTCTTTTGCGTTTCAAG
>REAQ01000152.1 GCA_004294195.1 Sphingobacteriales bacterium
CACACGGCTTTGACGTAATTCTTTTTCAATTGTTCTGCATCAAGATCCTTACCCAGTTTGCCGGCTTGTTTGAGTGCGCGGATAGAACTGAGTGCGAGGTATGGATTGATGGCTGTAGCGCCAAACCCAATGAGGCAGGCGAAATGATGTACTTCCCAAACGTCTCCTGCTTCTACAACAATACCTACTTTTCCACGCAGTCCTTTCCGGATCAGGTGATGATGTACAGCAGCGGTGGCCAGCAATGAAGGGATCGGCGCGTGTTCTGAATCAATCGCACGGTCTTGCAGGATCAACACTTCGAATCCGTCTTCCACAGCATCCACAGCATAACGGCAGAGCCGATCAATGGCCTTGCGTAGCGAGCCGGGTTGCCCATCGGCACGGAAATAACACTGAAGTGTTTTTGCCTGAAAGATGCCGGTGTCTATGCTTCGGATTTTTTCCAGTTCATAGTTGCTCAATACTGGATTTTTCAAAGCCACGGTATGGCAGGCGAGTGGCTCTTCGTTGAGCAGGTTGCCGTTGTTTCCAACAAAAGTTGCCAGCGACATCACCAGTCTTTCCCGAATAGGATCGATAGGCGGATTGGTCACTTGTGCAAACAGTTGTTTGAAATAATTGCTTAGGTGTTGTGGCTGATCACTCAGCACAGCCAGCGGTGCATCGGTACCCATCGATCCTATTGGTTCTTTTCCATCTTCTGCCATAGGGGAGATGATGGTCTCCAGGTCTTCCGTGCTATAGCCAAAGGTTTTCTGGTATTTGAAAACCTGGTCTTCTTCCAGGTGTGTAAACATGACCCTTGGCTCCGGAAGTTCATTCAGGCGGATCTTGTATTTGTTCAGCCACTCATCGTAAGGCTTGCGCGAGCAAATGTCATTCTTCAATTCATCGTCACTAATGATGCGGCCCTGTTCCAGATCAACCACAAACATTTTACCGGGTTGTAGTCTTCCTTTTTCCAGTACGATGGAAGGATCAACAGGCAGTGCACCCGTCTCGGAAGCCATGATCACGCGGTCATCATTGGTCACGCAATAACGGGAAGGGCGAAGTCCATTCCTGTCCAGTGTTGCGCCAATAATCCTGCCGTCCGTAAATGAAATAGATGCCGGACCATCCCAGGGTTCCATGAATGATGCATGGAATTCATAGAATGCTTTTTTCACAGGATCCATATCCTCATTGCCGTCCCAGGCCTCGGGGATCAACATCATCATCACATGCGGAAGCGATCTTCCGGTGAGTGTCAGCAGCTCGATCATATTGTCCAGACTTGCAGAATCCGATTGTCCTTCCGTAACAATCGGAAGCAACATCTCCATCTCTTCCCTCGTGAAATACGGTGAGGTAAATCCTTTTTCGCTGGTGCGAAGCCAGTTCAGGTTTCCCTGCAGGGTATTGATCTCGCCATTGTGTGCGATGTACCTAAACGGTTGGGCCAGCTTCCATGATGGAAAAGTGTTGGTCGCGAACCTTGAGTGTACTAGCCCATAAGCACTCACCACTCGTTTGTTGCTCAGGTCAGGGAAGTATTGCCTTACCTGATGACTGGTCAACTGCCCTTTGTATACAACGGTTTTGAAAGAGAGGGAAGCGATGTAGAATCCGATGGCATCTTTCCTTACCGTATTATTGATGAGGTTGCTGGAGTAGTTTCTGAGAACAAATAATTTTCTTTCAAAGACGATGGCATCGGTTACGTGATCCGGACAGGCAATGAACACCTGTTCCATCTCAGGTTCTACAGACAATGCGGTAGGGCCGATGCCGGTAGGATTCACGGGAACCTTACGCCAGGCAAGGATCTCCAGGCCCAGCTTCTCGGAAGCGCGGATGAAAATATCCCTGCATTCTTCCCTAAGTTTCAATTCTTTGGGGAAGAAGATCATACCCACAGCATATCTTCCAAAAGAGGGCAGATGCACGCCGAGTTTCAGGCATTCTTCGAAGAGAAATTCATGTGGAACCTGGATCTGAATGCCCGCGCCATCCCCAGTGTTGGCTTCGCAGCCGCAGGCACCGCGGTGTTCCATATTTTCCAGTATGGTCAATGCATCGGAAACAATTTTATGGCTCTTGTTGCTCTTGATATTCGCAACAAATCCTATCCCGCACGCGTCGTGCTCAAATTCTGGGCGATATAATCCCATGTTGCTTGTCATTTCCATGCAGCAGTATTTAGAAATAATTCAATGAAAAGAAGGTTTCTATAGACGGATTTCAAGATCTTCGACAAGCAATGATCTAATTTACGGAATAAACACCAAAAACTAACAATTAACAAATAACAATTAACAATTGGCAATTAGAACCAGTTACTAAAGTCTAGTCTTTAGTAACCAATGCCAATTGCCAATTGCCAATTGCTATTTGTTAATTGTTAGTTGAGATATTCGCCGGCATCACGCAAGGCGCCGTGCTGTTCAAAGTAGGCAAGTTCAGCATCCAGGATTTCAATCAAGTCAGCCTCATCCACTTCAAGGTCATTGTGGCCGGTCTGTAATAAAATGTAATCCCTGAGTTTTTGCTCATCAATTTCAATGGGAAATTCGCAGATGGTGTCATCACTAAGGTGTTGGCTGCAGATATCATAATACTCATCCTTGATCTCAAGGATCAGCATTACATCTTCCCATGTGTATTTAAACCTGATGGGGTTGGGGAGATTTTTAAAAATCACTTCAACAGCGTCGTCAAAACAATAATAGAACGTTCCGTTATTCTCGTTAAAGAGCGTATGATCATGCATAGCCAGCACTTTTTTTTGATCGAAAAAAATGACCTCCTGCGGTTGGGAGAAGCACCGGTTTTTAAAGCATTGGATTAACCAGAAATGAAGGGGGAAACGTAGATATCGGTTCAATAAAATTAGCAATGTTGCGATCAATTTATTCAATTGTGCATATATTTTTTTTGACCCATGATAATCAATCAACTGTGTTGTACATGGATGTGGATTAACTACATTTTCTCTTCAAG
>REAQ01000153.1 GCA_004294195.1 Sphingobacteriales bacterium
TGATCGGCATTCCCGCCTGGTATATCATTGGAGTGTTGGTGACCTTCTCTGATCAGTTTGGTAAGGAGTTTGGGATCGATGGGGTGGATCCGGGAAAGGCGATTATGTATCAGTACATGGCCATTGCATTTGGCGATCTTACTGCCGGATTGTTGAGCAGATATTTCAAGAGCCGGAAAAAAGCGTTGTATATTTTTTACGGCATCACTACATTTTTTCTTGCACTGTATTTTTTGTTGCGAGGTGGAGGAACTGCCCAATCCATGTATTGGCTCTGTGCGGGTCTTGGCTTCGGAACAGGTTTCTCCGTGTTGTACATCACGATGTCTGCCGAGCAGTTTGGGACCAACCTGCGCGCAACCGCCGCAGTGACGATTCCTAATATGGTACGTGGTGCTCTGCCGTTGATTCTTCTATTGTTCAAAGGCATGCGCGGGTGGACAGGCAGTTATACTACCGGAGCCTGGATCACCGGGGCTATACTTATGATGATCGCTGTGATTGCCGCTTGGGGGCTTGAAGACTCGTATGGGAAGAGTTTGGATTTTTTGGAGTACTGAATTGGAATACTGAATTGGAATACTGGCATACAGTAATACGGTCATTCAGGAAACCAAAAGTTGGAGGTCTGGAATCCGGAGGCTTCAACCAGGATTTCCGGATTCCAGACCTCCAACTTCTGAATGACTGAATGTTTGTATTACCGTATGTCTGGATTGCCAAAATTCATATCTTGTGCTTAAACGATTTTGCTTTGTTGACCCGACGCACCGCCATTAAACAGCTGCTGGTAGTTTCCACCGGCGTATTGCTCGTGCCTTCCTGCATGGAAGACCGCACCAAAGGATCTTTTCTACTCAAAAATTACAGCCTATCTGCAGCGCAGGAGAACCTGCTTGCTGAAATCGCTGAGGCCATCATTCCTAAAACCGCAACGCCAGGAGCCAAAGATGTGTACGCACATCAGTTTGTCATGAAGATGATGGACGATTGTGCCACCAAGGAAGAGCAACAGAACTTTGTGAAAGGACTGGATGCATTTGCAGATTTCGCGGAGAAGACTGCAGGCACTAGTTTCATGAAAGCAACACCAGTCCAACGGTCAGGCGTACTCGAAGCCATCGAGAAGAAAAAATCAGATGAGAGCGATGAAGCAAAGTTTTATCGACGTATGAAATCGCTTACGGTACGTGGCTACACATCGTCCCAATATTTTCTCACCCAAGTGCAGGTGTATAACATCATCCCCGGTTCTTTTAAAGGATGTGTACCTGTTTCATCAAACGCATAACAACAAGTCATGGGAGATACCAATCATACATATGACGTGATCGTCATCGGTTCCGGCATCAGTGGCGGATGGGCCGCAAAAGAGTTTTGTGAGAAAGGGTTGAAGACAATTGTCCTTGAACGCGGACGGGATGTGAAACACCTGAAAGACTATCCCACCACCAACATGATGCCCTGGGAATTTGAACATCGGGGTGATCTCACGCAAGCCATCAAGGATGCGAATCCTGTTGTGAGCAAGTGTTACGCTTTTCGCGAAGATGCACTTCATTTTTTTGTGAAGGATGCGGAGCATCCATATGTCCAGGAGAAACCGTTCGACTGGATCCGTGGTTATCAAGTGGGTGGAAAGAGTTTGTTGTGGGCCAGGCAAACACAGCGTTGGAGCGCCTATGATTTTGAAGGGCCTGCGCGTGATGGGTATGCTGTTGACTGGCCGATACGATACAACGATCTTGCACCTTGGTATAGTTACGTAGAGAAATTTGCAGGTATCTCAGGTAACAAAGACGGTTTGGATATCCTGCCTGATGGCGAGTTCCTGCCACCCATAGAGCTGAGCTGTGTAGAGAAATATTTTCAGGAGTCTATAGCGAAACACTATCCGGAACGCCCGGTGATTTATGCGCGCTGTGCACATCTCACCAAGCCGCAGCAGATCCATTTTGATCAGGGAAGGGCGCAGTGTCAGAACAGAAACCTCTGCCAGCGTGGATGTCCGTTCGGCGGATATTTTTCCAGCAACTCGTCCACCATTCCCTGGGCAGAACGTACGGGTAACCTGACCTTGAAAACAGATGCTGTGGTGCATTCCATCATTTATGATGAGAAACAAGGCAAGGCTACAGGCGTAAGAGTCATCGATGCAAAAACCAATCAGGCCACGGAATATTTTGCACGCGTGATCTTTGTGAATGCAGCGGCACTCAACACAAACTTGATCTTGTTGAACTCCACATCATCCCGATTCCCGAACGGATTTGGAAATGATAGTGGTGTACTTGGAAAATACGTGGCATTTCATAACTATCGGGCACGTATAAGCGCAGTTCATGAAGGACATAAGGATATTATGACAGCGGGCGGAAGACCTACAAGTGCTTATTTACCGCGGTTCAGGAATGTGAAGAAGCAAGAAACCGATTTCTTGCGCGGATATGCTGCAGGATTTTATGCCGGAAGAGGTAATCAACGCAATACTGAAGGATTTGGGGAGACATTGAAAGATAATCTTGCCAAGAAAAATCTTGGGCCCTGGTCAGTAGGTTCCCATATGATGGGCGAAACCATTCCTAAGGAAACAAATTATGTTCGTCTTGATCCAAACCAGAAAGATCCATGGGGTATTCCACAGCTCGCCATCAGTATGAGTTATGATGAGAATGACGATAAGATGACGAAGGATTACATTGATCAGTTCACGGAGATGTTTACTAAAGCAGGGTTTACAGACATCAAGTCAAGCGACTCCAAACAAGCCCCGGGACTGGACATTCACGAGATGGGTGGAGTAAGGATGGGCAATGATCCCAAGACAAGCATGCTGAATAAATGGAACCAGCTGCACTCGTGTAAGAATGTGTTTGTTACCGATGGCGCAGCGATGACATCCACCTCAACACAGAACCCCAGTTTGACCTATATGGCGTTAACGGCAAGAGCGGCGGACTATGCGATGGAGCAGATGAGCTCTGCGACCTGCGACCTAAAATTTTACTGTAACGCCGGTCTGCATATTGAACGTTCTCGGCAGTGATTTAACCGGTAGTCCCTCGTTCATGGATGTCAAGGCAAAATTATACTGCGGACTAACGTAAATGCCTATGCGCTTTCCAACAAAATAAGTGGCACCTCCACCGATCATTCCATTCAAGTAACTTGATTTAAGATTGGTGGTGCGCCCGCCATAGTATTGATACTGGTGTTTTACCATGGCATCAAGATTTTGGCTGGTCAGGATATTAATGCCTGTTCCGGCTGTTGCAAAGAACTGTAGTTTGTTGCTCCCGAAATGATACTTGACATTTAGCGGAATATTCAGATACTTTAATGAATTGGTGGCCATCTGCGTAGTTACTGTATCGCCGGGCCTGGGATAGTTGCCTTGTTTCGGATTGATGAAGTATGTACCCGCAGAGCAATCGAGCCTGTATTTCACTTTACCATCGATGTCTTTTTCCGCTTTGATTTGCTTGGGTTGAATGGTTACGTCGAGCTGCATCAATCCAAGTCCGGACTGCAATGAAAGATTTTTCGTGATGCGAAAATCGGCAAGGATACCAACGCTGACTTGACTGGGAAGCTGTTCTGTGCGTTCCATGTCTTCGCGCATATTTTTCCCCCAATTGGAGCCATCGTCTTTTAACTTCACACTATGGTTTTGAAAAGCAACGTATGGTGTGAGCGAGAATTTCGGCACCTGCAGTCCGGCTTCATTTTTATTGATTACCGGAATCTTCGTAGGCGTTGTTTGCTGATCAACTGCCTTTGGAAATTTATTGTTTTTTGACACCGATATTACCGCATCACTTGTTGGAATTTTTGTGGACGATTCCGGCAACACATGCTCTTCAACTGGAGGCAGTGCCATTGCCATCTCCCATTTAATATACTGCTCCTGTGATTCCGTGTTCACGGGCTCACTGATTGATGAGGATTGTAAGGTTTCAGAGGAAGCGCTTTTGGTATTACGGTTTGTAGGCTTTACTTGTTTGGTGACCTTCTCAACTGAAGTTTTTTCAGGGATTGAATTTGTACTTGAAGAGCCAACGGCTTCGGTTGCAGATTTGGGTGCTGCATTATCGTTGATTGATGACGATGCAGGTGACTTAATTTCAGTCTCGTCTGTTGTTTTCAAACTTCCCCCCTCATTGCCCAATGCCCCTTCCCCCAATGCCTTCTGCCCATTACCTTTCCCCTCCTCTATGCCAAATGCCCCCTGCCCAATGCCTTTCTTCTCTTCCTGCGCGTCACGTATAAAATATCCCGCGGCAAATAAGGCCGCTCCGGTGATAATAATTAATGCCACCGCCGCCGCTCTGCCGGACATGCGGAAAAAGCCCGCGATGGGTTTACGATCTTTCTTGTCTAGCTCTTTTTCTATGGCTTCCCAGACTGCCGGTGTAGGCGTCTCT
>REAQ01000154.1 GCA_004294195.1 Sphingobacteriales bacterium
CTTGGATCAGGTCTGAATATCTGCTCCGCTTTTTTCTCCTTGTCAGACGCCCCTTGTGCTTTGGACTGTTGAGGTAACTTCTCCGCAGGAGCGGCTTGTTGTTTTCCCTTTTTAGGCTCTGGCTTCATCGAATGTGTCTGGAATGGATACATAGCGAAAGGTTTTACTTGTTGATGGAAACAGCCACCAGTTTCCTGGCAAAATGAATACGATGTTTGATGGTGCCGATGGGTTCCTTCAATAATTTGGCGATCTCACGATACTTGTACCCCTCGATATAAAGTGTTAGTGGATGACGAAAAACCTTAGGTAAGCGCTGGATCACCCGCCACACATCTTTCAATACCAACGCTGGTCCGGGCTCCACTGCCATCTGCAATGCATGGGCATCCCCGGGAGCGTCCATTTCAGTAGTCTGGCGCTTTTTACGTTTGGCTTTCCGGTAAAACTCATTGATAAAGGTGTTACGCATGATGGCAAACAACCAGGACTTAAGACTGCTTCCGCCCCGGAAACTGGAACGATGGCTCCAGGCCCTGATGATGGTCTCCTGCGTCAGGTCGTTAGCTGTGTGGTAGCAACCCGTGAATTTAATGGCAAACTGTTTGAGGTTGTTCGATTGCACCTTTAGTTCTTCCTCAAAATGACGATCGAATAACGATGGATCTTGGGGTGGTGTCATGGGCGATGGGTTTTATCATTAGAACCTGAATAAGAGGTGTTTGTTATGATCCCGCGCGCAATCTTTTGTTAAGGGGAGAGACCCAATAAAGCCAAAAGCTATAAACAGTACTTCGCACTTCTCCCTTTTTCTTCTCCCTTAAATCAATAACTTGTTGTATGAACAAGGTTAAATGGGCCGTGCTTGGCTGCGGCCGCATCGCCGGTAAATTTGCCGCAGACCTGCAACTGGTGCAGGATGCAGAACTATTTGCGGTAGCCTCCAGGGACATTGAAAAAGCAAAACACTTTGCGTTGCAGTACCCCGCAAAACATGTTTACGGCAGCTATGAAGAATTGGTTAGGAACACTGAGATAGATGTCATTTACGTGGCCACGCCTCATTCCCACCACCATGAACATACCCTGATATGCCTGCGTCACAACAAAGCAGTGCTTTGCGAGAAAGCATTTGCAATCAACGGTGCACAGGTCCGGGAAATGGTTACAGAAGCGCGTAACCGAAAACTGTTTTTGATGGAGGCCATGTGGACCAAATTCCTGCCACATTATAACAAAGTAAGATCGATGATTGCCGATGGCAAACTGGGCGAACTTCAATCCATCCAGGTAAACTTTGGTTTCCTCCCACCCCAGCCTCCGGCACAACGGATCTTTGATCCCGCGTTGGGTGGCGGAACCCTGCTGGACATCGGCATATACAATGTATTCCTGGTACAATCGATCCTCGGTAAGCCTGACCATATTCAAGCCATCATGAAGAGGGCTTCAAGCGGCGTCGATGAACAACTGGCGGTTCAATTTCAATACAATAACGGTATAGTGGCCCAACTCCTGAGCAGCTTTACGTCTAACCTGCAGACGGATGCCAATATTGCGGGCAACAGCGGAAGGATCCGGCTCACGTCACGTTTCTATGAGCCCTCAGCTACCATTGAATATTATCCTGAGCGGGTTGATTCCATACAGATCATTCCCATTGAAAAGCAAGCTGGCTGGGGCTATCACCACCAGATCAGACACGTTCAGGAATGCTTACGGCAAGGCCTAACCGAAAGTCCGGTCATGACCCATAAGGATAGTCTTGGTTTAATGGAAACGATGGACAGTATCCGGAGGGAAGTTGGGTTGAAATATCCGGCAGACTGTTAAAGAAGGTTGAAGGTTGCAGGTTGAAGGTTGGAGTGCATCATCTACAACCTCCAACCCGCAACCTGCAACCTGCTACTTAGCGCGTGCTTTCAATTCCTCCACAGAGATCGTCATAAACCTCCCCACCTGTTTGCCGTTCTTGAACGTCACAATGCGCATTTTATCTGCGTCTTTCGGCACTTCTACTGGTGCGGTATATTTTGGATAGTATTGATCTGGCCATGAATTGTCGAAACTGTAATGCATCTCCAATCCATCCACTTCAGGCACCAGCGTCACCACCACATTCTTCGCACCCTTAGCGGCCTTAACATCTGGCTCATACATACTGGGCGCCCACTTCGTTTGTGCCTGATCCAGTTTCGGGAACTGATTCTCTACGCGCTCCACAAAATTGGCAAAATTTCTAACAGTCTTGGGACTCCAAACAGCTTCCGCAACGGCAAAACCGCGAGGCCAGGTCATGTACTGCGCCTGACGCAAATTATATACCTGCTCTGTCCAAAGGTTTGCCTGACCGCCCTTGATATACTTTGGATCCACACCTTCGGGAAGCGGATCAAACTCATAGGTTTTCTTCAATCGCAATGAAGCATACACCAAAGGCTCCATGAGTCTGTCGCCCTGCATATAATCGATATACACAAAAGTGGTTGGACTCATCACCACCTCATGTCCTTGTTTGGCCGCTTCAATGCCGCCCTTCATACCCTGCCAGCTCATCACTGCCGCACCGGGTGCAAGTCCGCCCTGCAGAATCTCATCCCAACCAATCAGCTTTTTGCCTTTGCTATTCACAATCTTGGTCACACGCTTTACAAAATAGCTCTGTACCTCATCGAGATTTTTCAATTTCTCTTTCGCCATCAGCTTTTTGATGTCTTCACTTTTTTCCCAGAAGTTCCTCGCGGTTTCATCGCCGCCCATATGGAGATACTCAAAAGGGAAAAGCTGCGCTACTTCGCCAAATACTTTATCCAGAAACGTGTATACTTTCTCGTTAGCAGGATTCAATGCGTTATCGATGAGTCCGTAGAAATGTCCGCTGGGAGGCCATTCCATGAATTTTTCTCCTGAGTTCACCTGATAGGTTCCGGGTGTGCTCGTGAGTTCAGGATATGCTGCAATGGCGGCCATA
>REAQ01000155.1 GCA_004294195.1 Sphingobacteriales bacterium
CGTGGTGAATGAGATTCAGGAAGTTTATCGTTTGCAGGGTGTGAAGATCAACGACAAACACATTGAGGTGATCGTGCGCCAGATGATGAAGAAGGTGGAGATCGTTGATCCCGGAGATACAAGGTTCCTGGAGGAGGATCTGGAAGACAGGTTTGCATTCAATGAAGAGAACGACTGGATCTTTGATAAGAAGATCGTTACCGAAGCTGGTGAGTCTTCCAAGCTGAAAGCCGGTCAGATCGTGAGCTTGCGTGAAGTGCGTGAGGAAAACTCCATTCTGCGCAGGAACGATAAGAAGCTGGTTGAATTCCGCGATGCAAGGGCCGCTACATCAAGGCCAGTGTTGCTCGGTATCACTAAGGCTTCACTCGGTACGCAAAGCTGGATCTCAGCTGCATCGTTCCAGGAAACAACTAAAGTATTGTCTTCTGCCGCTATCCAGGGTAAGACGGATGATATGATGGGTCTGAAGGAAAACGTTATCACAGGTCACCATATCCCTGCCGGTACCGGTATGAGGGAATTTGAGAACATGATCGTTGGTAGCAAAGAGGAGTACGAACTCCTTCAAACTACCCGTGAAGCGATGACCTTTGATGAAGAAGAATAATTAATCATTCAAAAGTCAACATTCAAAAGTCAGCAACTGATTTTTTGAATGTTGACTTTTGGCTTTTGAACGTAAACGGAAATGAAAAATATTTTACCTGCCATTACCGCGATCCTTGCCGCATTAGTTGGCGTATTGTTTTATCTGCACTTTAAGAATCATTCTCAGATTGACAAGATCAGCACGAAAGTAGCTGGTAATGATACCGCAGCAAACAGGCCCTTGAAGATCGCTTATGTTGACCTCGATAGCATACAGGAAAAGTATGATTACTATCGTGAGAAGATGACTGAGTTCGAGAAGAAAAAAGAAGGTGCGGATCGTGATCTGAACAATTCGTTTCAGCGTATTGAAAATGAACGCGTCGCTTTCGTACAAAGAGGTAATTCAATCACACAGGTAGAGGCAGAAGCATTTCAGCGTGATTATGCTCGTAAGATGCAAAATCTAGAGCAACAGAAAGCCAATATGGAAAGGCAGATCCAGGAAGAGGGAATCAAGACGATGGAAGAGTTGAAGAAAAAGATCAACGCATTTCTGACAGACTACAACACTACGAAGAGTTACTCTTATATCTTCTCTTATAGCAGCGGCATCAATGTGTTGTTCTATAAGGATACCGCTTACAACATCACCAATGAAGTGGTTGCTGGATTGAACCAGGCGTATAAGGCGACAAAGACAGCGAAATAAGAGATTAAGAAATTCAGAAAAAAGGAGGGCGATAGTCCTCCTTTTTTCATCCTACCAGCACAGGGAACGCTGCGACCTGCGACCTGCAGCCTGCGACCTACCTTTTAGTTGTTTCCAATGCAGCCTGAAACATTGCTGCGGTAGGCGGCATATCTGATCCTTGCAACATATCAAATACCCGTTCTGACCTGCTGAGTTTAGCGGCGTGCTGGCGTTTTTCTTCTTCTGACCCAGGCCGTTGACTAAGGAGCAACTTTCTATGCTCGTAGACAGCCAGGGAAAGATCGTGCTGCGCTTGCAGATCCTTCAATGAAGTTTTCACCCGCGGATCCATCTTTACCACAAAGGTCTGCGTTTGCATTTTGCCATCTACTGTAAGCCTGGCCGTGTATGTGCCCGGCATCACCCAGGGAGAAGTTGGATCCGGTGGTGTGTTTTTGTATACGGCACTGATGGGAAAGGTAGGTTCTATATCCAAAGGATCGTAATGCATGTCCCAGGAGAATCGATGCGCGCCGGCTTTAGCAGACAGGATCTGCTGCGGCCTTACCCAATAGTCCGGCACATTATCCTGCGGTTTCGTGTAGGGCTTATCGTTAGACGTATATGTTCTCACCAATTTTCCTTTGCTGTCTAAGATCTCCAATTTCACCTGGCTTGCATTGGCGCTTAAGTGATAGTTGATCACAGCGCCGTCTGGCGGATTTTCTCCTGCGGGTTCTTCCTGAGGAACGGGTGTGTCTGTATAGGTGCTCCATCGCACACGCCAGGCCTGCTGCGGTTTGTAGAGGATCACGGGTTGGCCGCTCAGCGCAGAACTGATTTGCCTCAGCGGTGTGATGTCATCGAGAATCCAGAAGCTTCTTCCGTGAGTACCCACTACGATGTCATCGTCCTTGATCACCAGATCACGGATAGATGTAGCGGGCATATTCAAACGTAAAGACTGCCAGTGTTCCCCATCGTCAAAAGACACATACACGGCGCGTTCAGAACCTGCATACAACAAGCCCTTACGAACGGGATCTTCCCGTACGGTATTGATCGGATCATCAGGCAAGCCCTGTACGATCTCTTTCCAGGTTTTTCCGCCGTCATGTGTTTTGTAAACATGCGGTTTCATATCATCGAGCCTGATCCGATTAACAGCAGCATAGGCAGTGTTTACATCAAAATGACTTGCTTCCATCAAGGACACCTTACTCCAGGAAGTGATGGATGAAGGGGTTACATCCATCCACTGTTTACCACCATTGCGCGTTACATGGATCAGTCCATCGTCCGTCCCACACCAGATGGTGTTGGAATCTTTGAAAGACGGTGCTACTGTGTAGATGACACCGCGGCGCGGCATGGTTTTCATTTGTTCACTGGTGAACACTCCCACGGATGCCGGGATGTCCCATGCGCTTCTGCTAAGGTCCGGGCTGATGACGGACCAATTCAAACCACCGTCTCGTGTTTTGAACAACACATTACCAGCATGGTACATAGTTTTAGGATCATGAGGTGAGTTAATGAGCGGTGCATTCCAGTTGAAGCGGTATTTCATTTTCTTAGGGGCGAAGGCTAAGTTGGTAGAAGGGTACTCTTGTAAATCCTTCACTTCACCCGTGCGTCTGTCCAACACATCAATCTGACCTTGATA
>REAQ01000156.1 GCA_004294195.1 Sphingobacteriales bacterium
ATCATGCCGGACCGTTTTGCAAATGGCGATCCTTCCAATGATGCCATCACTTTACTTCGAGATACGCAGGCTGACCGCAACAATCCTTTTTCACGGCACGGCGGGGATATTAAAGGTGTGGAAGAAAGACTGGATTACCTGAAAGATCTCGGTGTAACAGCTGTTTGGATGACACCGGTGATTGAGAACAATATGCCCCTGGAGCCCGAGTGGGGCGGGAAGGTTGCTGGGTATCACGGTTACTGGTTCACGGATCACTACAAGATTGATCCGCGCATGGGTGGTGAAGCGGCATACAAAAACCTGATTGAATCGGCACATAAAAAAGGCATGAAGATCATTCAGGATGCAGTGTACAACCACGTGGGAGAAACGCATTTTTTTGTGCAGGACCTGCCGATGAAAGACTGGATAAATCAATGGCCCAATTACCAGGGCGCTAATCATAAAGAAGAAGTATTCTATGATCCCAACGGTAGCAAGATCGATAAGGAGATCATGCTGGGCGGATGGTTCATCGGTCACCTACCAGATCTGAATCTGCGTAATCCATGGCTCGCCAAATTTTTAATTCAACATGCGGTATGGACCACGGAAGAATTTGGGATCGATGGCTGGCGCGTGGATACTTACAAGTATTGCGATGAGCAGTTCATGAATAATGTAAACGCAGCCCTTGAGCGCGAGTTCCCATCGATCACCATTTTCGGCGAAGCATGGTGTGGTACACCGATGGCCAGTGCTTATTTTGTTCGCAATAATATGGACCTGCCCTTCAAGCATAATCTGCAAGGCGTAACGGAATTTCCAACAGCGTATGCCATGAAAGATGCGGCGCTTGGGAATACCAATGCGTTGTACAGTATTTTATCTCAAGATGGTTTATATAAGGATCCCCTACGCAATTGTATTTTCCTCGAGAACCATGATATGAACAGGATTCTGTCTGAGGTTGGTGATGATGTGACCAAGCTCAAACTCGCTACCGGACTGCTGTTAACGCTAAGAGGTATCCCTCAAATCTATTACGGGACCGAGGTGTTGATGAAGAATTTCAAGAACCCCAGTGATGCGGAAGTGCGTCGGGATTTCCCTGGCGGTTTTTCCGGTGACCCGGTGAATAAATTTATGGCAGCAGGCAGAAGCACGCAGGAGAATGATTACTTCAGTTTCTTGCGCAATCTTGCGAACTATCGGCAACGCACACCTGCTTTGCAGACAGGCAAGACCCTGCAATTCCAACCAAGAGACAATGTCTACGTTTATTTCCGATACAACGGCAGCCAGCGCATCATGTGCGTGCTAAATCCCAATGATGAAGCCAAATCCATTCCCATGGCGCCGTACCAGGAAGGCTTGGCCGGTAAGACTTCTGGTAAAGACATTGTTACCGGGGCATATATTCCGCTGTCTGGTAATCTTCAGGTGAACGGCAAGACCTTTATGGTGGTTGAGATGGAGTGATTAGAAGATCAACAGGGAAGACTTAAAAGACTCATCATGTAGAATCCAAGAGGTAATTCACTTTATTTTTGCCTTAAAATAGCATTTTCTGATCAGGAAAATACTGATTGACAAAGATCTTGCGGAGATGTATGGTGTAGAAACAAGAGCGTTGAAGCAAGCAGTAAGGCGCAACAGAACCAGGTTTCCAGCTGACTTTATGTTTGTATTGACTGATAAAGAAATCAACAGCATGGTATCACAAAATGTGATACCATCAAAAAAGCACTTTGGTGGTGCAAAGCCTTTTTGTTTTACAGAGCAAGGTGTCACGATGTTGTCGTGTATCCTAAACAGTTCTACTGCCGTGAGGGTCAACATTAGGATTATTCGTGTGTTTACCAAATTGCGGGAGTATGCGCTTACGCATAAAGAAATTTTGTTAAAGCTGACCAAACTAGAAAAAGAAGTGAACGCAAATAATACGGACATTGCCAATATCTTTTCTGTACTCCGTGAGTTACTGGAAAAAGATCAACGTCCATCTCCTAGAAAGCGAATAGGCTTTAGACGTAGTGATGAAGTGGATTGATGTTACTCAATTATTCAGCAACGGCACAGGATTCACATAAAACATTTTCTTCCAGCCTTGTGGACCTTTGTCAGCTTTCCAGGGAAAGGGGATCATCCTTCGGATGGCATAGTGAAGATGGGGTGGTTTGCCTTGGGCGTTTCCCGTTGTGCCTACAGTACCAATCATGCTGGCATGTGAGACTGGCTGGAGCCATCCAATTGAAATGCCGTCCAGATGCGCGTAATAATGCAGCTGCCATTTAGGGCCCAGCACCAGTACAACATTTCCTCCTCGGGAAATTTGTCCTTTGTATACAACAATGCCCGGCGTAGCGGAATGAATCAATGTGCCTTTGCGTGCGAAAATATCAACGCCTTTATGCGTGACGGACTTACCCCAGGGGTAGAACCAGAAAGAATTTTGGGCGTAGCTTTTTGACGTGGCTCCGTCAACCGGCATCATGAACATCTCAGGAAGCAAGTATCCGATGGAGAGCAAGAGTATCAGTACAATCAGTGTTTTTCTAAGTCTTTTTCGCACAGGAAGGTTTGTGCCATAAAAATCACGAACGCTGCACAGCTTTCCAAGTGCCTAATCAACTTTTAACTTTTCCCTCACAATGCCCAGTGCCCACTGCCCAATGCCTCATATAACCATCTGCCACGCAATTTTCTTCAACCACTCATTCCGATCCATGAAATTTTTCATTTCACTTTTATACTGATCGCCGGTATATTTCTTTCCTTCCTTCGGTGCAATGATCTGTCCGCTCACATCAATCAATTCCAGTTTGGTGGCATACCAGGTGGTGTGTAAACGGGGAATGGCCAAACCCAAAATCATACCTGGAAGCCCGCCGAAACTTTCCGGCCGGCCCTCGCCAAAATAGGGGAAATTGTCGGCCACTACGCCCGCAGCG
>REAQ01000157.1 GCA_004294195.1 Sphingobacteriales bacterium
GATCCTCAAATACATAGGTAGGCACATCCTTGAATTTATAGGGGCCGATATTGACCTCTTTCACAGTGGTCAGTTTCATCAGCATCTTGCCGCCCAGCCCCTCGGCCTGTGTAACCACCGGTACGGGCTTGTTTGAACGCATGATGGATGAATCACTGACATAATTTTCAGAAAGCAAAAGGCACAAGCCCGCTCCCGTATCAAAATAAAATCGATGGGTTGATTTTTGGTTGTCTTTGAAAGTGATGTCCTGAATGGGAATAGAGCCGAACTGCGGGTGCATCATATATCCCCCACTTGGATACCTAAACCGTCCATGGGAATACACATAAATCCTTGAACTGTCGTAGTCCAGCTTCAGGATATACTTCCGAATGAAACTGAAGCCGATGATGCCATCTATTTTAATTCCGTACACGCTTGTCAGCAGGTCATAATCATTTACGTGGAAATTCAGGCTGTCCGTGATAAGTCCCGGCAGTTTGAGAACCCCGTTATTGTGAAATTTTACGGTCTTGATTCCTCCAATCCCCCGGATGGTTTTATCAGACGCCTCGAGGGGTATATTCATCCTACTCACCGTGGTAGAATCCAACGAGATTCCGCCGCTACCCGTATCCAGGATAAAGTTGAGCGAGTCCGGGTGGTCATCGAGCTTTCCCTTCAGGACTATAACCCCCCCGTTCAGCTGTTGAAAAGGCACCACGGCCAGTAATTTGGCGTTGGGCTCTTTTTGACGCTGGGCCGCCGTTTGCAGGCAAAGCAGGATCAGTGCAGTCAGAAATGGCAAAACCTTGTTCCTCATACTCAGTTCTGTAACAAATTAATGAATTAACTGTTAATGAGGTGGCCGTTTATCATTATGCCAAGTACCTAGTGCCCAATGCCTAACATGCCCAATGCCTAATTTGTCTAATTTTGCAAAATGGAAAAATCAGTGGATCCGGAATTGAACCGGTTGTATAGAAAAGCCCTTGATTTCGGGTTTTTGACCGTGGAAGAAGGTGTTTATCTTTATCACCATGCCCCGTTGGCCGATCTGATGTTTATCGGGAACGAACTTCGTAAGATCCAGGTGCCGCACGGACGGGTGACCTGGCAGATAGACCGAAATGTGAACACCACCAACGTCTGCATCGCCAATTGTAAATTCTGCAATTTTTATCGGATCCCCGGCCATGCCGAGGCCTATATCACCGATATGCCCACCTACCGGAGGAAGATCGAAGAAACCTTCCAATACGGTGGCGATCAGCTGCTCCTTCAAGGTGGTCACCACCCTGAGCTGGGCTTGCAGTTCTACGTGGATACCTTCCGCCAGATCAAGCAGGAATACCCACAGTTGAAACTCCATGCCCTCGGCCCACCCGAAGTGGCCCATATCACCAAATTGGAGAAATCCACCCATAAGGAGGTGCTCATGGCGCTGAAAGAAGCTGGGCTCGACTCCCTTCCCGGTGCCGGTGCGGAGATTTTGATCGATAGGGTTCGCAGACTCATTTCCAAGGGAAAATGCGGCGCCCAGGAATGGCTTGATGTCATGCACGAGGCACATAAACTGAATATCACTACCTCGGCCACCATGATGTTTGGTCACGTGGAGACGATCGAGGAAAGGTTTGAACACCTGGTAAAGATCCGCGACGTGCAAAGCAAAAAACCCGTAGATGCCAAAGGCTTCCTCGCCTTTATCCCCTGGACCTTCCAGGATGTGGACACCCTGCTGGCGAAGATCCGCGGCGTTCAAAACCTGACCACTCCGGAAGAATATATCCGAATGATCTCACTCAGCCGCATAATGCTGCCCAATGTTAAAAATATCCAGGCCAGCTGGCTGACGGTGGGAAAAGACATCGCCCAGCTCTGTCTCCATGCAGGCGCCAACGATTTCGGCTCCATTATGATTGAGGAAAACGTGGTCAGTGCCGCCGGCGCACCCCATCGTTTCACCTATAAAACCATGCAAACGGCCATCGAAGAAGCGGGATTCATCCCCCAACTCAGGAATCAGCAGTATGAATGGAGGGAAATTCCGGAGGCGATAGAGGAGCAGGTTATCAATTATTGATTGGCAAGCCAGACATACAGTAAGTCAAGCATTCAGTCATTCCGGAGTTGGCATTCTAACAACCAGATTTCCAGCTTCCGATTTCCTGAATGTCTGGAGTTATTGAATGCCTGGTTTGCCAACCATGCAACTTTTAACGCTCCTTCGCCATCAATACGAATATGCAAAAGTCCCCTTCTCTGGCCTTCTGTATCCTGATGGACCTGATCGGCCTTGCTACATTCGCTTTTCCTGTACTGGGTGAGTTTGGCGACATCCTCTGGGCACCCATCTCCGCTTTGATATTCTATAAGAGTTTTGGTGGTACCAAAGGTATGATCGGCGGTATGTTCAACTTCCTTGAAGAGATCCTGCCTGGTTTTGATTTCATCCCTACATTCACCATCATGTATTTCATGACCAGAAAGAAAACAGCGACCACTGCAGTATTGGTTAAATAAGATTCTTTAGCCATAAAACAGGTCATGAGGTTGAGTTGAAGCTCCGCCCCATGACCTTTTTATTTTCTGCTATATTTGCGACTCTTAAGAAAAACAAATTTAGAGTAATATAATCATTAACAAAATACAATATACCAAACATGAAAAACTTGAGCCTTAAGCTTGTTTACGCCCTCATTCTCTCAACGCTTGTTGTTACTGCGTGTAACCCATTGAAAAAAATGAAGTCAAAGGCGAATTTGGTTAGCTATGATGCAAAACCAAATCCTTTAGAACTCCGTGGAGATAGTGTTGAAGTAACTGTAACTGGAAAAATTCCAGCGAAATTTTTCCACAAGAAAGTTTCGGTTAGCTTAAATCCAAGCCTTGATTATGCTGGTGGTTCAACAAAGTTGAAGCCATT
>REAQ01000272.1 GCA_004294195.1 Sphingobacteriales bacterium
ATGGGATTGATTGGCGTTCTTATCCTTGACCAAATCCTTTTCTAGCAATTAGCAATTGGCAATTAACAATTGGTAATTTGCACTGGTTGTTAAAGACTAGATTCTAGTAACCAGTGCCAATTGCTAGTTATCAATTGCCAATTGTTAATTGCCAAACATATGACTCCAGAACAACGTTTAAAGGAATTGAACATCACACTCCCGGAAGTTCCGGAACCCAAAGCAATCTACAAGCCTTGTCTAATTGATGGCCGCCATCTGTATGTGTCTGGTCATGTGCCGATGCGCGCAGATTTTACAAGGATCCGTGGAAAAGTAGGTGCGGATATGGATGTGGAAGAAGCCAAGCAGATGGCAAGACTTGTGGGCATGCTAATCCTTTCGTCTATCCGTAAGCACGTGGGCAGCCTGGATAAAGTGAAACGCGTGATCAAGGTGTTGGGCTTTGTAAACGGCGTGCCCGATTTTGATAAGCATCCCATCGTCATCAATGGTTGCAGTGAGTTGTTTGCCGAGATCTGGGGACCGGAGAACGGCATCGGTGTGCGTAGCGCGGTAGGTATGGGATCTTTGCCCGATGGTATTCCTGTGGAAGTGGAAGCATTGTTTGAACTCATTGAACCCGCATCATGAGCAACTGGTATGATATCGATAATGTAAATACGATCGACTCACCGCAGGTGGTCATTTATGTGGATAGGGTGCAGCATAATATTGATGCTGCCGTAAAAATGGTTGGCGATGTAAACAGGCTGCGGCCGCATATCAAGACCAACAAGACGCCGCAAGTGGTGCAGATGATGTTGGACGCGGGCATCACTCGTTTCAAATGCGCAACCATTGAAGAGGCAACTTTGCTGGCCTCATTGAAAGCACCGGACGTATTGTTGGCCTATCAGCCGGTGGGTCCTAAAGTAGAAAGGTTATACCGGCTCACCCAAGAATATCCGGCTACGCGTTTTTCCTGTTTGACGGATCATGTTGTACCTGCACGTGCTTTGCATGAATATTTTAGTGCGCATGATGCAATGATCGAAGTATTTATGGATCTGAATGTGGGGATGAACCGCACAGGGATCTCCTTAGAAGAAGCGCCAATCCTGGCGGAAGCTATTCAGCAGATGAAGGGTTTAAAATGGCGGGGTATTCATGCATATGATGGTCATTTCCGTGATCCGGATATCTCCATTCGTAAGGCGGCCTGTGATGCGCAGTTTGAGCAGGTGAAAGCATTTCATCAGAACATTCAGGAGAAATTTGGCATACAATTAAGCATCATCGCCGGAGGTTCGCCCACGTTTCCCATCCATGCTGTGCGAGAAGATGTGGAATGCAGTCCGGGTACCTTTGTATTCTGGGACAAGGGGTACGGTGATATCTGTGCGGAGCAACCTTTTCTGCCTGCAGCGTTGGTGTTGAGCAGGGTGATCTCGCTTCCCTCACCGGGGAAGATATGTATTGACATGGGGCATAAGTCTATTGCTGCAGAGAATGATACATCCCGCAGGGCCTGGTTTGTGAATGAGCCCGAAGCCCTACTGCTGAGCCAGAGTGAGGAACATGGACTGGTGCAGCCCTTGAAGGAACACCAGCCGGGTGACCTGATGTATGTGATGCCCTATCACGTGTGCCCCACCATCAACTTGTATTCATCATTGGTGGTAGTGAAAAACGGTAGAGCGGAGGATTCATGGAAAGTGGCTGCCAAACACTGAGCATATGACCATCGATTTACATCTTGACCTTGCCATGTGTGCCATGGAGTGGAACCGTGATCTTCGGTTACCCGTTAACGTGATTAACGAGCGGGAGAAGTATTTGACGGACAAACCAGACCGGGGCAGGGCGACGGTGTCGTTAGACGCGCTTCGTAAGGGTGGCATCGGACTGGTGGTGGCCACGCAGATCGCGCGGTTTGTGGAGCCAGGATCTGCGATACCCGGATGGAACTCACCGGAGCAGGCATGGGCGCAAACGCAGGGCCAACTCGCATGGTACAGGGTGATGCAGGATGAAGGTCTCATGGTGCAGATCCGCAACCAGCAGGAATTGGAACTGCACTTGAAACGATGGAAACTTTTTGAAGACGGCGATGTGCCGGGCATGCCGCCCATCGGATTTATCCTCAGTCTTGAAGGAGCGGATTCGCTGATTGATTTGCAGTACCTGGAACATGCGTATCGATACGGCTTGCGCGCGGTTGGTCCGGCCCACTATGGCCCCGGTCGTTATGCCAATGGCACCAATGCCAGCGGGCGAATGGGCAACAGGGGTGTAGCGTTGTTGCGTGAGATGGACAGGATGGAAATGATCCTTGATGCTACCCATCTTTGCGATGATGCATTCTGGCAGGCGATGGATGTTTTCAAGGGCCCGGTTTGGGCCAGCCACAATCTTTGCAGGGCCATCGTTCCCCACAACCGCCAGTTCAGCGATGATCAGATCAAAACACTTATTCAACGGGATGCGGTCATTGGTGTGGCCTTTGATGCTTGGATGATTGTACCCAACTGGGTGAAGGGCAGTTCAACGCCGGAAAACATGGATTGTGGGCTGCATAAAATTGCAGATCACATAGATCATATCTGCCAGCTTGCCGGCAATGCACGTCATGTGGCTATTGGGACAGACCTTGACGGCGGTTATGGGAGGGAGCAATGTCCATATGATATCGAGACCATTGCAGACATTGATAGACTCAGGGGCATCCTGCTTTCCAGGGGATATGCTGCGGAAGATGCAGATGATATTTTCAGTGGTAATGCACTCGCTTTTCTACGGAATCATTTGTAATTGCGGTACATTTGCGGCATGATCATTCATAAGGAAGGATACAAGAGTATAGCCATTGGTGGCGTGATCTATGTACTGCTGAGCTTAATGATATTTACATTTCTCAGTGCTTCGATACCCTGGCTCGCATGGTTGCTTTTTGCTGCCGTGACATTTCTTTTTCTATTTCTGATCTCGTTTTTTCGGGTACCCTCAAGGGTTATGACGATGGATCCCAATCTGGTCATCGCGCCTGCGGATGGCAAGGTGGTGGTGATTGAAGAAGCGGAAGACCTTGAATACTTTAAAGGGAAGAGGCTACAGGTGAGCATCTTTATGAGCCCGGCCAATGTTCACGTGAATCGCGCGCCGGTAACGGGTGAAGTGGTATACAGCAAGCACCACCAGGGCAAGTTCCTTGTGGCTTGGGATCCTAAATCTTCTTCGGATAATGAAAGGCATAGTATTGTGATCCGCAATGCACATGGAGAGATCCTGGTAAAGCAGATCGCAGGGGCATTGGCCAAACGGATCGTCAACTACATGAAGCCCGGCCACCAGATCCATCAGAATGCGGAGATCGGATTCATCAAGTTCGGATCGAGGGTTGACCTGTTGTTGCCCGTAGGTACAGCCGTGCAGGTGAAGCTTGGTGAAGCGGTGAAAGGCGGCGTAACCGTGATCGCCAAATATTAAAGGATATTCTTCAGTTCACTTAGTTTTCCAATCACATAAGTAGGT
Organism: Sphingobacteriales bacterium; assembly: GCA_004294195.1. Taxonomy (GTDB): domain Bacteria; phylum Bacteroidota; class Bacteroidia; order Chitinophagales; family Chitinophagaceae; genus Pollutibacter. The sequence continues at coordinate 3,514 of REAQ01000272.1, forward strand.
TTGATCTTCCCATCCGCAGGAATGGCCGGGTTATAATACACAGAATCGATCCCGGCATTCACAGCCCCTTCGATATCTGCATCAAGGGTATCACCTATCATGATGGATTCCGCCGCAGTGGTACCGGCTTTCTCCATAGCGTATTCAAAAATAGCGACATGTGGTTTCATGATGCCAGCCTGCTCTGAAGTGATGACGTGCGTGAAATAGGGCCTGATGCCGCTGTTGTTGATCTTCGCATGCTGGGTTTTCTCAAAGCCGTTGGTGATGAGATGCATGGGATAGGATTTGTTCTTCAGATAGTCCAGGATCTCGATGGTATCATCAAATAAATTCTTTTTGGTTGGCAGGATCTCCAGGTATCGTTCACTTAACTTTTTAGCCAGGGGTTCATTGGCTACTTTGTAATCCAGCAGGGTGCGCCACATCCTTTTCCAGCGCAGTTCTTCGCGGTTGATATAACCCTTTCTGAACCGGTCCCAGAAAATGGTGTTATGGTGGTGGTAGGTATCATGAAAATGATCGAAAGTGGGAATGCCCATAGCTGACAATTCCAATTCATGATAAAGATCGTAGAGGGTTTCTTTGGAATTGGTTTCAAAATCCCAGAGGGTGTGATCGAGGTCAAAAAAAACGTGTTTGTATGGCATTCCGGTTCGTCCTTTGATGCAAACATACTATAGCTTTGTTCAAATCATTCAAATTCAAGATAAATGAAGGTAGTGGTAACAGGCGCGAGCCAGGGCATCGGGAAGGCCATTGCGGAAAAATTTGCGGCACATGGCGCTGATCTTTTCCTCGTGTCCCGAAGCATGGATAAACACCAGGCCTGGGTGAAGACCTGGATGGAAAAATATGGCATCAGGATTTCAACATTCAATGCGGATCTTTCTGTGCGTGCTGAACTGGATGCTTTTGTGGCTGCGGTGCATGAAGGCTTTGGTGCGGTGGATGTGATCGTCAATAACGCTGGTAATTTTGAACCGGGAAATGTGCATAATGAACCGGAAGGAACATTGGAGCGCATGATCAACCTGAACCTGTATTCAGCGTACCACCTGACCAGGGGGCTGCTGCCGGAAATGATGAAGGCCCGGCAGGGTCATATCTTCAATATTTGTTCCATTGCTGCGCTGAAAGCCTATCCCGGCGGCGGATCATACAGTATCTCAAAATATGCGCTGGAAGGATTTTCCAAGAACCTGCGTGAAGAGATGAAAAGCTTTGGAATCAAGGTAACTTCGGTTCATCCGGGTGCGGTGTGGACGAAGGCCTGGGAAGGATTTGCCGAGCCTTCCCGGATCATGGATGTGAGCGATATTGCCAATATGGTATGGGCATCGTCCCAACTTTCTGCCAACGCCTGTGTTGAAGATATTGTGATCCGTCCACAACTGGGAGACCTTTAACCATTTATCCCATTTAACGTGACCGGTTGCCATGCGCGGAATACCTTTATGATTGTTGCAGTGAGGAAGTTTTACCTGATATGGATATGGTTATTGCCATTGTTGGTAAAGGCGGATGACGTAAAGATCTCTCTTTCTGTCAGTGCCACCAGGATCAGCATGCAGGATTACCTGCAGGTGCAGTACCTTATTGAGAATACCACCAGGGTGAGTTCTTTCATTCCCCCAAAGTTTAAGCAATTTCAGATTGTTGAGGGCCCTAACCAGACCACAGGCTATAACATGGTGAATGGGAACCTTAAAGAGTATGTAAGCTTTAGTTATCTGCTTCGGCCGGGCAAGGCCGGTAAATGGGTGATTCCTGCGGCAACAGCGCGCGTAGAAGGGAAAAACTACACATCCAATGCAGTTGAAGTGGTGGTGTCAAAAGGTGCCGTTGCTGCGCCATCAGAAGAATCCATGGTTGCCGCTGAAGAGCTCATCCTTAAACCAGGTGAACAGGCCGTTAATAAGATCAGGAATAACTTATTTGTTCGGCTAGAAGTAGACAGGACATCGGTGATGGTGGGTGAACCCATTGTGGCCACCTACAAACTCTATACCCGCTTGCGTTCGGAATCTCGGGTAACGCAACGGCCATCATTCAATGGATTCAGTGTGTATGATATGGCCAACCCAGACCAGATGGATGCTACCAAAGAGCAATTTCAGGGCAGAGAGTACAATGTATATCTCTTGCGTAAAGTTCAGTTGTACCCACTACAGGCAGGGACCTTTGAACTGGAATCTTTAGAAGTGACAAACGATATTCGTTTCATCAGGGCCTCGGCACTGGATGGTGGCTATGCACCTTCGGAACTGCTGCGGGAACTGGCACTTGGCCTGAACAACAGCGGTGCCATTGTCACTGAATCAGTCGCCTTAAAGAATCCTCCGGTGTCTGTGGTGGTTAAAGCGTTGCCACCTGCTGAAGACTCATCGGCCTCAGCTGCGGTAGGCCATTTTACCATTCGTTCTTTCATTGATGTACCTGAAGTGCATAAAGGCGACGTGGTGAATCTTGAAGTGCAGGTGGCAGGCAAGGGTAATTTTCCAATGATCCCATTGCCCAATATAAACTGGCCCTCTGGTGTAGATGTTTTTGAAGCAAACAGTACAGATCAGGTCAATAAATTTGTTGCTCCTCTTTCCGGTTCAAAATTATTTTCAATTCCCTTCACCGTAAATAGAGAAGGGCCACTGGATATCCCACCGGTTGAATTTGTTTATTACGATGTAGATGCCAGGAAGTATGTGACTGCAAAATCTGAACCCTTGTTGATCCAGGTTTTGGCTGCAAGACCTTCGGCAAATAAACCGACTGTTCTGCAGGAAGCAAAGCCTGCCAATGCATGGAAATATATTCTGACGATCCTTGCCCTGGTCCTTGTGGGCGGCGGCATCTATATCCTCCTGAAACGAAGTGGCAGTCCTGAAAAGGTGGTGCAGCCGATGCAGGAGCCTGTTGTGATTAAGCAGGAAATAGAAAGACCCAAGGATCCGCTGGAAGAGATCAGAACAGCTTTTGACCGCAAAGATGTGCGTGCCTTTTATCGGCAACTCAGCCTGGTGATCGATCAGTGTATGATGAACAAGTACAATGTAGATGGCACAGGTGCCTGGGAGGATCAGCTGCTGGCAAAAGGAGTGGAAGCTTCCATGATCATGGAGATCAAACAGCTAAAAGAAGATGCGGAACTGGCGATGTATACCCCTTTCATCCAGGAATCCAAAATGGTAGAGGACCTCGCCAGGATTGAGCGCGTGGTTTGTTGATTATTCTGTGTACTTATAGCCAACGCCCCGCACGGAGTGAAAGTAGACAGGATTCCGCGAGTCTGTTTCAAAATACTTACGGAAGTTCAGGATGAAATTATCAATGGTACGGGTAGTAGGATATACTTGGTAACCCCAAACAGTTTGCAGGATCTTCTCGCGGGAGACTACTTCATTTTTGTTTTCGATCAGTAGTTTCAAGAGCATCGATTCTTTCTTGCTGAGTTCAATGGATTCTCCTTTGAAATTGATTGCAGTTTGTCCCTTGAAATCGATAGTGTTTTTGCCGAAGCTGTATTGGTCATCCATGCCCGGACGTTGCGCAAGTCTTTTGTTTTTCTGGATCAGCTTTTGCACCCTTAATAGGAGTTCTTCCAGGTTGAAGGGTTTATTCAGATAGTCGTCTGCCCCTTTTTTCAAGCCGAGTACACGATCCGCGCTGCTGCTTTTTGCGCTGACGATCAATATGGGCACGTCATTTTGTTTGAGCCGAAGGGTTTCTGTAACACCGATGCCGTCTATTTCCGGGAGCATGATGTCAAGGATGATCAGGTCAAAAAATTCATGTTCGGTTTTTTGCAGGGCCTCAGCGCCATCGCTGGCACAGGTCACTTCATAACCTTCCAGTTCAAGGTTTAGCTTTAGTGCTTCCTGAAGGTTCTCTTCGTCTTCTACAAGTAGTATGGTTGCTTTATTTTCCATCGATCAAAAATCTATACTGAATATACTTCCTATGGGCCTGTTATTGCTTATTTCAATCCGGGTGCCATGGTCTTCCGCAATTTTTTGGGATAGATAAAGACCAAGTCCTGTACCCTTGGTTGTTCTTGTGGATTCACTGCCTACCCGGTAGAACTTTTCAAATATCTTCTTTTTTTCTGCGTCGGGCACGCCGTTCCCTTCATCAGCTACTTCCAATCGATGACCAAATTTTGATGCGGTTAATGAGACCGAAACCACGGATGATGCAGGAGAGTATTTAACGGCATTTTCAATCAGGTTGTTGAACAGCAGGTGCAGCAGCAGTGGATCTCCTGAATAAGCGGCTTCTTCAGGCGCGTGCAAGACGATTTTTCTTTTGGGGAACCTTGCGGCAAGGTCGTTCACTGAAGAGTGAAGCAGGCTGGTGAGGTCAACGGTTTCGCGGGAGATGAGGTAGCGACCGGAATCAATTTTGGTAGACAGCAGGATGTTTTCACAGAGGTCATTGAGCCTGCCCGTTTCCTGCAAGGCGTTCCCGATAAGTTTACCCTGTTGTTCCGGGTCCAGTTTTCGTTTTAACATGGTCTCCAGGTTCAGCTTGGTGATGGCGATGGGGGTCTTCAGCTCATGCGTTACTGCCATCATGAAGTTCTGTTGCTGTTCTCTTAAGTTGATTTGCCTGCGAACGGCGCGGTAAACAAAAACGGCACCCAAAAAGGTAAGGATGAGAAAGGTCAGCCCCTCGCCGAGGTATTGGGTGATATTGGTGGAATGTTCTTTTTCCAGGAAGGCAAGTTTGGCCTGGTAGTTTGGATCCTGGTAGTCCAAAAGATTCCTTTTAAAAAGATACATCTCAGTGTTCTGTTGCAACAATTCAATGAACCACCAAACCAAAGCGGCAACGATGTAACACAGCAAGATCCAGTAAACCCAGGTGGCGATGGTAAGTTTATTCTTTTTATACCATGCACTCAGCGTCATAACCTGTCTGCTTTTTCAAGGCGGATCCCGATGTTGAGGATATCAGGCAAGGGATTCTCCCGCATGACCTGTTCAATGGTGATGTTCAGTTCACCGGGCTTCGCAAATTTTAACGGCCGGCGATAGAGGAGAATGCGGTGTTCAAAAACATCGTCCATACCTGTACCCGTCCAACGGTTTTGTGTAGCCAGGGGCAGGTCAAACTGCTGTGTCACCACGGCGGAATCCCCAGGCGCAGAACTCTTCAGGCGAACCCATAGATTATTGTACCTGAAAGCATCGGTATGCCTCACCACAACAAAGATGTTGTAAGACGATGCAGTATCCTGCACGTCAAACTTGATTTGTGGTTTAAATGAATAGGCCCAGGCATGTCCGGGGATGGCTACATTCTTTTCAAACAGGTCTGTTTTGATACAGGCTGTCAGGCCAAACACAGCCAGCAGACAGAGAACGATATATTTCAATTGAAACGGTTTTGGCTACAAAGGTAAGCTAGAGGACGTTCAGAACCTGCTCTTTGGCTTTCTCCAGTTCGTCTTTCATCAGTACCACCAGTTTTTGAATGGTGGAGTCATAGGCCTTAGCGCCGGTGGTGTTGATCTCCCTTCCGATCTCCTGCAATACGAAAGACAGTTTTTTGCCCTTGGCATCGTCCTTTTCTGCAAGAATATCCCTGAAGTACTGGCAATGGTTGGCCAGCCGAACCTGTTCTTCGGAGATGTCAATTTTTTCAATGTAGTAGATCAGCTCCTGCTCCATACGGTTGGTGTCAAAATTGTCTTTCCCTGCATGTTCCTCCAGGAGTTTGTTCATATTGTCCCTGATCTTCTGCTTACGAAGGGGTTCCAGGTTTTTTACTTTGTCCTGGAGTTCACTGATGTTGTTGATACGAAGGAGCAGATCTTCTTCCAGCACCTTTCCTTCTTCAAGACGATGATAGTTGATGTTTTCCATGGCAGAGAAAAGTACCTGCTGGAATACCGTCCACTCTTCTTCTGAAAGCACGTCAGTTGATGGCGTAACCACTTCTGGTAATTTAACGAGTGTGCCGAGGATGGCAGATGTATCCAATCCAAGTTCCTTCGACAAATCCGCGAGAGGCTGATAATAGGCCCTTACAAGATCTGTATTGATGGTTACCGGACGGGCCGCTCCATTTTGCTTCAGCGTGATCATGCATTCAATACTACCGCGCACCAGGTTGGCAGACAACATATTGCGGATCTCGAATTCATAGGGCTTCAGCAACTGTGGCATCTTCAGTGTTACTTCAAATTGTTTGCCGTTCAGGGAACGAATTTCAATCAGGAAGATCTTGTCTTTCACTGCCTGTTCTGCTCTGCCATAGCCCGTCATCGATTTCAACATACCCGCATTATTTTTTTGAAAAGTAAGAAGTTAAATTGAGAGAGGGATAAAAATAAGAAAGCTCAGATTGCTCCGAGCTTTATTATATGGATGGGTTAGTAAGTACGGGAACGAATATTCCCTCCACAATATTAAAAATAATTTTCTCTAAGGAAAAAAATTTTTAGACAATTTTTATGCACATTTTTTATAATGATGTGAATTACCCAAGTTGAACATGGCGGTTGCCATCGTGATTGTACCTTTGTTTACACAAAAAAGACGACATGAATTTTCCTTCTCCGGTTTCCATTCAATGGATCGCAGATCTCATCGGTGCACAATTGATTGGTGAAACAACTGCGTTTACAACAGGCATCAATGAGATCCACAAAGTAGAAGAAGGAGATCTTGTGTTTGTGGATCATCCCAAGTATTACGACAAATGTCTTCAATCAAAGGCGAGTTTCATCATCATCAACAGTGTGGTGGAATGCCCGCCAGGTAAGGCTTTGCTGGTGGTTGACCAACCCTTTGAATCATACCTCACCATTGTAAGGCACTTCAGGCCTTTCACACCTGCAACACAATCCGTGAGTGATACTGCGAAGATTGGTGAAGGTTCTTACATCGCGCCAGGTGCCTACATCGGGCATGAAGTTGTAATCGGAAAAAACTGTGTGATTCATCCCAACGTGACCATTCTGGATCATTGTGTGATAGGAGACAATGTGGTGATCCAGGCAGGCACGGTCATCGGGTCAGATGCATTTTACTACAATACCAAAAAAGACAGGGAACAGTGGTATAAGCGCATGGAAAGTTGCGGAAGGGTAGTTATTGAGGACGATGTGGAGATTGGCGCTTCCTGTACGATAGACAGGGGAGTAACCCATGATACCCGTATTGGCAAGGGTACGAAGATGGATAACATGGTTCATATCGGCCATGATTCTGTCATTGGCAGAAACTGTCTGTTTGCTGCACAGGTAGGCGTTGCCGGTGCTGTATTGATTGAAGACGGCGTGATCTTGTGGGGTCAGGTGGGCATCAGCAAAACACTTACCATCGGTGCTAATGCTGTTGTACTGGCCCAAAGCGGTGTGCCTTCTTCACTGGCTGGCGGTAAAACATACTTCGGTTATCCGGCAGAAGATGCAGCAGATAAAAAACGCGAACTCGTCTGGATCAAGCGTATTCCCAAGCTGTGGGAGAAAGTGATGAAGTAACAGGTTGGAGGTTGAGGGTTGTAGGTTGGAGATCTGCGCTACAACCTACAACCTTCCACCTGCAACCTCGTAATCATATGGCATCAGATCGGCGATCTTCTCCCATGCCCAATAGCCTATCGATAAAATATCTTTCTGGTCATAGCAGTATCCGTTTCTTTCCACAAGGATGGCGTCCCTGAAGGTCAGTTGTGAAATCTGAACGGTGTTGGTAAGCGCCAGTTTATTCTTTACGAGGTAATCCTGTTCCGGTGTCTCGTTGAGATAGATGATGCGTAAAATGGTAGGAGGATGCAGTTCAAGTTCATCATCCGCAAGCGTTGCAAAGGCCGTGTCATACGGATCATTCAGTGCTCGGAACTTCTTGGTTTTCTCATCCAGCAATTCAATCTTGTAGCCATCCTGGCCGAGGGTCTTGTGATAGTAGCCCTTCATGAAATGCGTCATGGAACCCAGGTAGGCTTCTTCTCTTTTCTCTTTCCATTTTTCCACTTCTTCTGCGCTGCCCACCAGGGGTTCAAACAATGGATATCCGGTGAACTGGGTGAGTCCGCTGGCATATTCATATGTAAATGAATCAAGGGTGTATCTGATCTTATAGCCAAGGGCCTTGTTGGTGACAATCAGGTCTTCACTCGCCAGCACTTTCAATCTGTTTCTTTTCTTACTAAAAAAGAAGCGAAGGGCCGATGGATTCTCGATGGTACAGAGCTTGCTGTTTTCCGTCATGCCGATGAACTGCTCGCGGAAAAATTCACCATATTTCTCCCAGCCATTCTTGACTTCAGTGGTAGCCACCACAGAAACCTCTTCCATACTCTTGCTTTTTTCTTTCAGAACGAAGCGAAGTTGGGCCAGGTTCTCGGATTGTGCTGTTACGGATGCACTCTGGGTTTCATAACCTGTAAAACTTACAATGATATCATAGCCACCTGCAGGGACGGTCATGCTGAACTCGCCATTGCTGTTGGTCAGCGTGCCGATGGTGGTGTTCTGGCAAAATACAGAAGCTCCTGCCATGGGCTGCTGTGTTTGTGCATCTATAACGGTGCCGCTCACCCGATATCCTTGTGCAAAGAGACTGGCGGGCAGTAAGCAGAGTATGATGATGAAGATTTTTTGCATAGCTATTGTTATTAACCTGTAGGCTATGCAAATATTGTACGCTATTTGTTAAGCCGACGCAAATATTCTGCGCAGCTGTCTGCAATGCATTGTTCCACAGGTTTATAGCGGAAACCAGGAAGGGTGTTCAATAGTTTACTGTTATCGAAATACACTTTCATCCTTGCCGTTTCAGCCGTCTCCCTGGTGAGCAAAGGATCCTTGCCGGTGATTCTTCCTTTTAGGGCTTCCAGCCGCCAGACCAGACCCGCCAGTAAAGGCGTAACACGGCGATGAGGGGGCTT
>REAQ01000083.1 GCA_004294195.1 Sphingobacteriales bacterium
CATTGGATGCGGGTGCATCCGTAAAGATGGCACGATTAAACCTTTGGTCAATCCTAACGCCATACATTTTGTGACCCGTGTCAATCTCTTCCAGGGTTGCAAGAAAAACAAAGATATCCCTGACGTTCCCCCGTTCTTCCAAATGATACTTTACGTTGGTGCGGTTATCATAAAGTTTTCTGTGCAGCTTGCTTTCAAACATAGAATCTACCCGAACAACCACCGTGTCAATCTGCGCCTGTGTGTATCCAACGCTCAGTAAGCATAATAGTAAAAGTGAAAGTCTCATGGATGCTCAATATTTAGTAGGAAAATATTGAGGTATTTGTGAAAGTAGAAATTAGAAATACAACTTAAGGTGATAACTGCCGATGGATCAGCTTTCCATCATTTCACTCAATTCCAGCCAGCGCATTTCTTTTGCATCAAGTAATTGAGCAATCTCGCCGATTCTGGCAGAAAGCTTTTGCAATTCATCAAAGGGTATGTTGCTTTCGGAGAGTTTCGCAGTGATGGCTGCTTTTTCTGCATGCAGGTCCGCCATCTCTTTTTCAAGCAATTCAAACTCGCGTTTCTCCTTGAAGGACGGTTTCTTTTTGGCTATAACAGGTGGCGTCACCTCAGCAGGTTTTTCCGTTTCCTTTGGCTTTGTAACCTCTTCCGTAGGCGCAGCCGCACGATAGGAGGAGTAGTTGCCGGGGAAATCCCTGACGGTTCCCTCGCCTTCAAATACCAGCAAATGGTCCACCAGTTTATCCATGAAGTAACGATCATGTGATACAATCACCAAGCAGCCCGGAAAATCCATCAGGAAGTTTTCCAACACCGCGAGGGTGGGAAGATCAAGGTCATTGGTAGGCTCATCAAGGATGAGAAAATTAGGACTGCGGAAAAGAATCGCCAACAAATGCAGCCTCCGTTTTTCTCCACCACTGAGTTTGCTGATGTAGGTGTATTGCTGATCCGGACTAAAGAGAAAAAGTTCCAGAAATTGCGAGGCACTCATGGAACCGCCTTTTGCCAGCGGAAAACTTTCCGCCATCGTTTTCACAAATTCAATCACACGCATGTCTTCCTTGATCACAAGCCCCTGTTGAGAATAGTTACCAAACACAACAGTATCCCCGACATTTACCTTACCGCTATCTGCTTCCTCCAACCCCTGAAGAATATTGATGAAGGTAGATTTGCCTACACCATTTTTTCCTACTACGCCCACGCGCTCGCCTTTTTTGAAGGTGTAATCGAACCCCTTCAAAATGGTTTTCTCCCCGTAGCTCTTGTATACTTTTTTGAGTTCGATGACTTTCCCGCCCAGCCTGTTCATTTTCATTTCCAGCTCCACCTGTTGGTCAATGATCTTCTTCTTTGCCTGCGCCTCAACTTCGTAAAAATTATCCTGGCGTGATTTTGATTTTGTGGTGCGGGCCCTTGGCTGCTTACGCATCCACTCCAATTCTTTTCTATACGTATTTCTTGCTTTATCAATTGACGCCGCTTCGTTTTCAATCCTTGCGGCTTTTTTCTCGAGATAGTTGCCGTAGTCGCCACGATAGGTGTACAGCTGCCCATTATCGATCTCCCAAATCTCGTTACACACTTCATCCAGAAAATACCGATCATGTGAGACCAGCAACAGGGTGACATTTTCTTTATTCAGGTAGTGCTCCAGCCACTCCACCATTTCCACATCCAGGTGGTTGGTGGGCTCATCCATGATGAGGAGGATATGCTTGTGTTCAAATCCGATATCAATCAGGGTGCGCGCCAGTGCCACGCGTTTGCGCTGGCCACCGCTAAGGGTAGATACAATTTGGTTGAGGCTGTGGATCTTAAGCCGCCCCAGGATCTGTTGCACTTTGGCGTCAAAGTCCCAGGCTCCGAGTTCATCCATTTTCATGATGGCGTCGCCCTGGCGAACATGATCCTCGGTTTCCATGGCCGCTTCGTATTCGCGGATGGCATCCATCACCGGGTGTTTGTGAAAGAAGATATTCCGAAGGATGGTCTCCCGTTCGTCAAAACTGGGCTCTTGTTCAAATAAAGCGATGTCCACATCCTTATTTACCCAAACCTTGCCTTCATCCGCATGGTCAGCGCCTGCGAGAATACGCAGGAGGGTTGTTTTACCACTGCCGTTCCTGGCGATGAGCGCAATTTTATAACCTTCGGAAATATGAAAAGTAAGTCCTGAAAAGAGGGGTTTGATGCCGTACGACTTACCCAGGTTCTCTGCTGTCACATAATGCATGGCGTAAAGATACGATGGAATGTTCAGTGCCTGCTCGCCAGGAAGATCATGGCGCAGATCAGGACCGTGGCGAGGATCACCAACGGCATCGTCCACTGCTCTGCCCGCTGCTTTTTCTGATGGGATTTTTGGAAGTCCGTGATATAGCCCATCGCCTCAGCATCAGTTCCTGCCAGTTGTTTCAGGGTATCTATGACAGGTTGGGTAAGCCTATAGGGTAAGGGTTTGAGGGTCATCAGCACGTGGCGGATGATGGTCCGGTTCATGTCTGGCTCCTGGAATCGGGAAAGGCAGTCCAGGTTTTCTGCCGATAAAAGTTTTTGGACAGTGGTTACCACGCCAAAATGATCCATCCGGAACACATCCATGCCCGCTACCACTCTTTCATATTTCAATACTTTCTCCAAAATGCTGAAAGGGGTCAGCGGCACAGTTTCGCCGTTACCGGTGTTGTAGACCTGCCTGAGCCATCGTTCCTTCAGCCATTCTTCTTTTTTGACCGGCTGGGTGAGGGTTTCATAGGCTTCTTTGATATCATGAAATTTTGCAGAGGCATAGAGGTCGTTATTGGTAGCATCCGGATGATACTGCTTCGCGAGTTTCCGGTACTGACGGCGGATCTCATCGCGGGTAGACATAGGGGTGAC
>REAQ01000084.1 GCA_004294195.1 Sphingobacteriales bacterium
TTATGCATATACCCCGTTGTATTGAGCTCACGCATGCCCGCATCCACAATAGGATAACCTGTGTTTCCTTCACACCATCGGGCAAATTCTTCTTCATTGTTCCGCCACTCAATCTGGTCGTACGCAGGTTTGAAACTCTTCCCTTCACCAACCCTTGGAAAATTCCAAAGGATCATGTGATAGAAATCCCGCCAGATCAATTCATTCAAAAAGGTGAAGTTGAGCGATTGGGTATGAAGTGCGAGTTCACGGATGCTGATGGTGCCGAAGCGCAGATGTACACCAAGTCTTGATGTACCAGGGATTCCCGGAAAATCCCTGTTGGTGCTATAGTGTTTGATCAACTCATCTTTAACCTGATCTGGAGGAAAAGGAATACCAGCTGTTTTGAAGCCCATCGATTCTAAACTCGGAACAGGTATTTCGGTCTGTTGATGCAAGGATGCCAGTTTTTTCTCAGAAGGAAACTTCACTGGTGGTTGCCTATCCCATAGGGCTCTCCAGCGTTTGCTATAAGGAGTGAAAACCGTATAGGGCAGTCCGTCATCCTTCACTACTTCTTTCTTCTCAAAGATCACCTGGTCCTTAAACGCATGAAATCCTATGCTATGCTTTGCCAAAAGTTCGGTGATGGCGGCATCCCGCTGTATGGCATAATGCTCATAGTCAGTATTGGTATATACATCCCCGATCTGGTAAGTCTTGATAAGGGTATCAAATGCTTCTTCGGGCTTAGCATACATCACATGAAGGCTGGAACCGATAGCTACGAGTTGTTCCTGTATGGCAGAAATCTGCTGATGAATAAATTCTACCCTCGCATCACTGCGATGTTCCAATTGATCGAGGATGTAACGGTCGAAAATAAAGATCGGCACAACGGGTCTGCCCTGCTGTAGTACCTGAAAGAGTCCATGATTGTCGGTCAAGCGCAGATCCCTGCGAAACCAGAAGATATTGACAGAAGAAGCCATACGGTTGAGAAACAAACATATAGCTATTTTGTTTGCGGTGCGACAAAAAGCGGGACGATGATATCATGATAAATCTCCCTGCTGATTTGGCAATCAGGCAGGTCAGTCCCTTCTATTTCGCCCACCCATTGAATACCCCTGACGGCATTGGTAACAAACACTTCAGATGCCTGGCGTAACTCATCCGGCGTAATGGCTTTTTCTTTACAGTTGGCCTGGGAGAATAAGTGTTTTTGCATGACGCCGGCAACCGGTCCTTCGCTAAGCGGCGTGGTATAGATTTGTTGACCTTCTACCCAATAAATATTCGCGATAGAGCAGTCAGCAATCCGGCCATGATGATTGAGGACGATGGCATCGTTGGCTTTTTGTTCTTTTGCATACAGCGCGGCCATGGCATAAAGCAGGTAGTTGGTTGACTTGAGGGACGCGAGGGCATCAGCGGATTTCCTGGCATCCGGGTAAATCCGAAGGTGGAGACCATTGGTATTGAATCTTGGTGTGACTTCATCAAGGGGCCATGTTTGAATAATGTAGTCGGGGGTTGCTGCTGTGGGTTCAAGGATACCACCTTCGCCCCTGCTAACGGTGATGCGTATGCGCGCATGTCTCAGGTTGTTCTTCTGGCAGAGGGCGGCTACTTGTTTTAACAGGAGTTCCGGCGTGAACAGTTTCCCGTTGTGGATCTTGAGTACCGAGAGTCCGTTAAAGAGCCGGGCCATATGCAAGTCCCAGAGGGGCATATACCCATTGACATATCTTATGGTTTCAAAAAGACCATCGCCATAGCGGAAACTGCGGTTATCCGGATGAAGGGCTACGTCTTTTTCTTGATAGAGAGTGCCGTTACAGATATAGTGACCTGCCATTACTTGTTTTCGATGATCCCACTCTTTACGGCAAACATGACCAAGCCTGCCATGGATTTGGCACCGGTTTTGGTTTTAAGTTTATCCCTTATGGCTTCCACTGTTCTGGGGCTAAGGTCAACCATATCGGCAATTTCCTTAGTACTTTTTTCTTCGCACATCAGTTTGAGGATGGTGACTTCTTTATCCGTCAGTTTGGCATCCGTGGGCATAGCGTTTTCCGTTTGTCTTTTGACGCGGAGACCATCGATAAGAGCCTTATTGGTAAGCGTATTGAAATAATATTCCTGTTGGAAGACGGTCTTCACCGCTTCATAGATCACTTCAGAATCTGAGTTCTTGGTGAGGTATGCATTGGCTCCGAGCTCCATCAGTTTGGAGATCATAGAGTGATCATTATGCATAGTGAGCATCACCACTTTCACTTCCGGGTAAAGTTTCTTGATTTCAGGTAGTGTAGTGATTCCATCCATGATGGGCATCTGGATGTCCAGAAGGATCACGTCTGGCTGCACATGTTTGAGAAGGGTAAGCAGCTGCATGCCATTGTCTGCTTCGGCTACCATTTTGATATCCTTCTTCATAGATAGCGCGGTTTTTACGCCGGTACGGAAGAGGATATGGTCATCAGCGATGGCAACTTTTATGGCGTCGCCAGTTTCATCTTTTTTCATTGGATTCAGGGGGTTGGGTTTAGGTGTTTTCGATACAAACTACGTATGCAAGTTAGTAAGGTTCCCAAGGCTATGCCATAGTAAAACTACCCGATTATTGTAGCAGTAAAATTCCGGCGGGAGGCGTGGATATACGCTAAGGTGCTCATTTACAGTGCATTTGGCTGAGTTAAAACACCAGGTTCGGTCCTCTACCATCAATCTTCTGGCCCATTAAATGGCGTTTTTTTCCCATAAAACAGAAATTTATAAGAATCACACTTCTGCCATCATTGTGCCCAGATGGCAGAAAAGGCTAAGAGCAATCAATTGTTGAAACAATTGACCTGGTGTAGTCAATGTGAGTTTGACTTTGAAGGTCGCCGCAATTTTATGTA
>REAQ01000085.1 GCA_004294195.1 Sphingobacteriales bacterium
CAATCACTACCGCTACACCCAGCGGATTAAGGGTATCCTTGATGGCCGTCAGGATCTGCGTGGTGAGGCGCTCCTGTACCTGCAGCCTGCGGGCATATACATCTACTACCCTGGCAAGTTTGCTCAGGCCCGTGATCCAGCCATTGGGGATGTAGGCAATATGTGCCTTTCCATAAAAAGGAAGCATGTGATGCTCACACAAGCTGTAGAGTTCAATGTCTTTTACAATAACCATCTCGCTCACCTCTTCATGGAACTTCGCAGAATTGAGGATGGCTTTTGCATCCATATGGTATCCCTGCGTGAGATACTGCATGGACTTGGCTACACGCTCTGGCGTTTTCAGCAACCCTTCCCTGTCTGCATCTTCCCCTAGCAGCGAGAGCGTCTCGCGATAATTATCTGTGAGGCTGGACGTGATCTTGTCTTCGTAATGCTCAACTCTTTTATACGCCATAAACGTTTTTTGATCCTATGCAGGATATTCTACAAAATTTCTGGGTGTTTCATATAAGGTGATCTTCAAGTCCAGTGCCGTGTTAATCGCTGGCCGGAGGAGATCGTAAATAACTACTGCAATATTTTCAGCTGTTGGATTCAGGTGTTTGAACTCTACAGTATCCTCGTTCAGGTTTTTGTGGTCAAAGCGCTCCAGCACAATGTCCCGGATGATGTCAGACAAAACCTTCATATCCATCACATACCCCGTTTCCGGATCCGGTACACCGGTTACCTTAACGATAAGTTCATAATTATGACCGTGGTAATGGGGAAGATTACATTTACCGAACACCTTCTCGTTAGTGGCTGCATCCCATGAAGGGTTGTGCAAACGGTGGGCTGCATTGAAATGTTCTTTACGGAATACGGCTACGCTCTTATCCATTCTGTGAAATTAAATAACAAAGGGAGATTAAAATGGTTCGGTACGTTCACGGGCTATCCGAAATACTCAACGTATATTCTTGGGGTTTCTACTAGCCTGATACAGTGTAGTGCAACTGTAGCCGGCAACAAAGGCTTGAGCTCATTCCAGATGCCGATGACCAGATTTTCAATGGAACACATTTTGCCCTGCATGAAGTCTACATCCAGATTGAGGTTGCGATGATCCAGTTTCTCGATCACACTATCTTTGATGATCCGGCTCAGCAATTTGGCGTCTACGATGAACCCGGTGTCCGGATCAGGATTGCCCTTGACGGTCACAAATAGTTCAAAATTATGCCCGTGCCAATGCTCATTGGCACATCGGCCAAACACTTCATCGTTCTTATCCTTGCTCCAGGCAGGATTGTACAGTTTGTGGGCCGCGTTAAAATGCTCTACTCTCGTTAAATAAACCATGATCTTTGGGGATGCAAAGTTAAGGTATTATGGTAGGAAAATCGGAAATTCGGGGAATGAACATCACGCTGGTGGCCGCCACGAGGATGGAGATCGAACCCATGCTCCACTACCTTTCCGAGCGCATTTATCTGCGCCGGCACCAGCATATTGATACCCTGATCACTGGCGTTGGCATCGTAAGTACCACCTACCAGCTGGCCCGCTACTTTTCTAAGAATAAGCCTACATTGGCCATCCAGGCAGGTATTGCCGGAAGTTTTCACCCCATATATGCGCCAGGCATGGTGGTGAGCGTCAGGGAGGAACTGATGGGCGATCTGGGTGTTTCGGAAACCGATGGCTGGAAAGACCTGTTCGACCTAGGTTTTGTTGCCCAGAATGAAATGCCCTGGCAAAACAAGAAACTCACCAACCCGCACCAGGAGTTGCTGCGGAAAACAGCGTTGGAATGTGTGCGAGGACTCACGGTTAACCAGATCAGTACCAACCATGAAATGATCAGTACCATCAGGGATAAATACATGCCTGTGGTGGAATCCATGGAAGGGGCTGCGTTTCATTACGTTTGCCTCATGGAAAAGATTCCTTTTCTGCAATTAAGAGGGATCTCAAATTATGTGGGTGAAAGAAACAAAGCCAACTGGAAGATCCGTGAGAGCATCGATGCATTGAATCAACAGTTGATCAAGCTGATCAATCAAATTACAGAACCTTACACATGAAACTAACACTTGGTTTTTCTCCCTGCCCCAATGATACCTTCATTTTCGATGCACTTGTAAATAAGAAGATCGATGTGCAGGGCTTTACATTTGACGTGATAATGGAAGATGTGGAAACACTGAACCGATGGGCGATGCAGGAAAAGCTGGATATCACCAAGATTAGCTATGGAGTATTGCCGCGTGTACTTCCGGCATATCGTGTACTGGATGCTGGCGGTGCCTTGGGTAAGGGCGTGGGGCCATTATTGGTATCGAAAAATCCCGTTGATCTCGATGAGGTTCCGCACCTACGGGTAGCCCTACCCGGTGCCAACACCACCGCGCATATGCTGTTCACACTCGCCTTTCCCGATGCGCAGCAAAAACAGTTTCTGGTATTCCATGATATTGAAGATGCCGTGCTACGGGGCGATGTTGATTGCGGCGTGATCATTCACGAGAACCGATTCACTTATGCTGATAAAGGCTTACACAAATTGCTTGACCTCGGTGAATTCTGGGAGCACAATACCAAAAGCCCGATTCCACTGGGCGGCATTGTGATGAACCGGAGGTTTGATCCCGCCATCATGGCAAAAATTGATGCACTCATCAGAGAAAGTGTAGCCTACAGTTGGAAACAATACCCGGTGCTGAGCCCCTTCGTTCGTGAACATGCGCAAGAGATGAGTGAAGAAGTCATGCGACAACACATCAATTTATATGTCAATGACTATTCCTCCTCGCTGGGTCAGGAAGGAAGAGCCGCGAGGAGGAATAGTCATTGACATATAAATTGATGTGTTGTCGCATGACGTCTTCACTCATCTCT
>REAQ01000273.1 GCA_004294195.1 Sphingobacteriales bacterium
CCGGATCTGCTCTGCAAGAAATCTACGCGTCATAGCAATGATTTAAAGGCGTTGTAAAATCGCCATATGTCTGCGAAGGTATTATATAATGGTACAGGTGCAAGCCTGATCACATTGGGTTCCCGCCAGTCAATGATGATCCCTTGTTCCATCAAGGCGTCGTATATCTTTCTTCCATCTTTCGCGAGAAATATAGACACC
Source organism: Sphingobacteriales bacterium (assembly GCA_004294195.1). Classification (GTDB taxonomy): domain Bacteria; phylum Bacteroidota; class Bacteroidia; order Chitinophagales; family Chitinophagaceae; genus Pollutibacter. Next base: position 202 of record REAQ01000273.1, read on the forward strand.
TGGCAGCCCCGCCAATCCCTGGGCGTGAGTATGCGCAAATGACCGGAAGGCGCTGTTTGCTGAAGGTCTTCCAGCAAAGTCCACAAATAATTCTTCATCTGCTCCTGCTTTCCAAGGATCTTACCCCAACCAGCCAACTGCACTTCTTCCAATGCAGCCAGATGACAGGCATATAACAACATAGACGGTGTGGAGAGCTGCCAGCCTTCTGCCGATTGCACAGGCTTAAAACCTTTTTCCATCAGAAAGCGCGTTTCCTTATCGTATCCCCACCAGCCGGCGAGCCGATTGAGTTTTATATCATGGTGATGGCGCTCGTGAATGAACACCCCTCCAACAGCACCCGGACCAGAATTCAAATACTTATAACTGCACCAGCAGGCAAAATCTGCACCCCACTGATGCAAGTGAAGCCTGATGTTTCCTGCAGCATGCGCAAGATCAATGCCCACCGGAATGCCCAGAGATCGGGCCTTGGCAGCAATCGCTTCCATATCAAAAACCTGGCCGCTGTAGTAGTTCAACCCACCCCAGAACACCAGCGCCAGTTCATCCTGGTGTTTCTCAATGGCCAGCAGCACATCTTCATCGCGGATGGTATCTTCCCCATCACGCGGGCTCACTTCAAGGATGACTTCATCCGGATCCATCCCCATGTGTTTCACAAAGGTTTCCAGCATATACTGATCACTCGGAAACGCTTTCTGTTCACAGAGGATCTTTCTTTTGCTACCCGATGGCTGGTAAAAACTCACCAGCATCAGGTGCAGGTTTACCGTTAACTGATTCATCACCGTCACCTCATGCGGCAGTGCGCCCACAATATTCGATAATGGCCCGATGAGATGATCATGGTATTTCATCCATGGATCATCCCCCATAAAAAATCCTTCCACACCATACTGTGACCAGGTGTCCAGGATCTGCTGAATCCGCGCCTTGGTTGCTTTAGGCTGAAGCCCCAGCGAGTTTCCCAATAAATACGTTTGTGCCTCACCGTTATGTACCGGTATAATGAACCGATCGCGCATTGATGCCAGCGGATCTTCCCGATCCAATTGCTCTGCATATGTTAAAGAAGTATCCATCAATTTGTTTTGCCTAATGCCCAATGCCTAATGCCCAATGCCTATCATATGGCTCCAGTCCGCCCGCCATCCACCGGCACACTGGTGCCATTGATATACGCCGCGGCCGGTGTTGCCAGAAAAGCCGCATATGCAGCGATCTCATCGGCCTCCCCAAATCTTCTCGCCGGCACATCTGCTGCCATCTGCGCCGCTACAACAGCCACCTCAACGCCTTTGCGTGTAGCAATGTTTTGGATCAATGCATTCAACCGTTCTGTTTTTGTAAACCCCGGCAAAACATTGTTCACCGTGATACCAAACTGCCCCACTTCATTGCTCCAGGTTTTGGCCCATGATGCCGTTGCACCCCGAATGGTATTAGACACACCCAGATTGTCAATTGGAATTCTTACGGATGTGGAAACGATATTGATGATCCTGCCATAGTGTGCCGTTTTCATCCCATCCAAACAAGCCATGGCCAACACCTGGTTCACCGCAATGTGCTGTTCAAAATACCGCAAAAAAATATCAGGAGATGCATCAGTAATAGAACCCGCGGGCGGACCTCCTGTATTGTTGACGAGGATATGTACGGTTGTACGACCAACATGTTTCTGTACCGCTAGCTCCACTTCGGCCCGATCAGAAAAATCCGCGACAATAAAGCCATGTTCTTGCCCGGCGTCATGAGCGAGCGACGCAACCGCAGTTGCAAGCGTCTCTTCATTTCTCGCCATTAATGTACAAGATGCGCCCAAGAAAGCAAGTTCCTTCGCAATAGCCAACCCAATGCCCTGCGTGCTACCGCATACCAATGCGTTTTTACCGGAGAGAGAAAGATTCATGACCAAAAATAGGTCTCAGTTCGCAACTTCCACCTTCTACCTTCCACCTTTATCTTCTCCCTTTACTTTCCGCCGTTCGCCCGCAGATCTGCCCGGCAATTGGCATCCAGGGTAGGAATAGGCGTGCTGGAATTGCCAGTGGTTTCAATGATATGGTACATGAGGCAGGAATTGTTGTTGCAATGTGAACCGTTATTGGACTTATGCGGTGTTACCATGGTTGAACCCTGGTCAACCAGGCCAAGGATATGCCCCATCTCATGCTCAATCAATGTGATCATGAGTTGGTTCTTTGAAATCAATCCGTTTCTCCCGGGAAGCTTGGTGACGGCCTTGCCAAACACACACATAGAGGTGTTCCAATAGGAAATGCCTAACACATCTGCGGTAGAATACTCCGCATCCACAATCATGATATGAATGGCCATGGTCTGGCTGCGGGTGAAGCGCGTGCGCACTGATTTCTCCAGGTTCACTACATCCTGCAACGCCATCGGACTATTGACGGTTCTCGAAAACTGTGCCGGCACATAGGTAATGCCCACAGGTTTATTGGTGAGTTCGATGAGGTAATTCCTGACATGGGTGATCACGGCATCATCAGGAAGATAGCCGGGCATATAATTGACTTCGAGCTCCAGGGAAGTATAGGCATCGGCAGATAAAATATCCCGCGCAGAAATGCCCAGTTTCCGATAGTCGTAAACGGGCAGGTCCTCTTTCTGGCAGGACGCCGCAAAAACAACAATCAAACCCAATACACTTACCCATTGCTTCAATCTCATCGAAAGAATTTACAACTTCATCAATTTCACGATGGCCGATGCCCAACGCTGATGTTCAACACCGGAATAATGGAGCTTATCATCCGTGAGCAACTCGGGATCCACCATGGCCTCCCTTGTGCCCGCCGTAATATCTACATACTTAACCTTATACTGGTAAGCAATGCGGTTATTCTCCTTATTGAAAGCGTTGATCTCTTCAGTAACCTTGGCCCTGTCTGCTCCTTTCTCTCTTGCAAAAGGTGTGGCACCCCAATCAGGAATACTCACTACGATCACATGGGAAGTATCTCCTCCAGCAAATTTGATCGCTTTCATCAGCAATATCTCAAACTGTAAGGTATAGTCATCCAGACTCCGGCCCCTGTATTGATTATTGACACCGATGAGCAGCGTAACGTAATCATACCGGGGCAATAATTTTGCCGCATTAATCGCCGTCATCAGTTAATCGGTACTCCAACCCGTTTTAGCCACAATATACGGTCCCTTCACCTCAACCCCCTGCTTACGCATCAACGCAGCAAGCTGGTTGGGAAAGTTCTGTTCCGCCGGCACGCCCTCGCCTATCGTATAGGAATCCCCCAGCGCCAAATAACTTACCTGCTTTTTTTGCGCGGAAGCTTCCATACTGATTATAACAATGGCGATAAATACAATTAATCTTCTCATTGACCACTCTGCTTAAACAACTGGAACTTGGTAGGCGTGCTCTGCGAAGGCCACTTTCCATTGTTCAGGTTGATATCTGTTGTTTCCAGATTTGGATCTATGACAATCGATACCACTTCCTTGCTTTTCCTGAATGCTTTTTTAAAGTTTTGCTCATTTGCCATCCACACTGCCGCAGGAACAGTCTCTTTCTCTTTCGTACCATCTCGATAAGTCCACTCCACAATCACTGGCATCACCATGCCACCTTTATTGGAAACCGATAACTCATAGAGATAAACATCTTTGCCATTAAGTTGGGCGTCTGACTGGAAAACTTTTACGCTGTCCAATGCGATGTCTACGGGTTCAGTTTTAAAATACCATCCTCTCCAGAACCAATCCAGATCATATCCACTCGCATCTTCCATGGTACGGAACAAATCTGCAGGCGTGGGATGCCTGAAGGCCCAACGCTTTGCATATTCTTTGAAAGAGAAATCAAAAAGTTCCTTGCCCATGATCACTTCACGAAGCATATTCAATCCTGTAGCCGCTTTTGCATACGCATTGTTTCCTACGCTTTTTACCGCATCGCCTTTGGTCATGATCGGCTCCTGGTCTTCCCTCGGCATTTGCATATAGCTCACCAGGTTTTTAGCGGGTCCCCTGCGGGAAGGATAGCCGGGCTCAAACTCTTGCTCCGCTACGTACTGACAGAATGAGTTCAATCCTTCATCCATCCACCACCACTGGCGCTCATCGCTGTTCACAATCATCGGGAAAAAGTTATGTCCCACTTCATGGATGATCACACTGATGGCACTGTTCCGCACAGCTTGGGTATAGTTGCCGCTCGCATCGGCCCTGCCAAAATTCATGGCTAGCATCGGATATTCCATTCCGATGTTTGCCTCCACAGACTGCGCCACCGGATAAGGATAAGGGATCGTCATCCTTGAATACACTTTCAAGGTATGCTCAACGGCCCTGGTAGAAAATTTAGAATAGATCGGGAAGGCTTCTTTACCATAAAAACTCATGCACCATACTTTCTTTCCCTCGATGTCTGTAGTCATCGCATCCCATACCAAACGGCGGGAACTGTTGAAGGCAAAGTCGCGCACATTTTCCGCTTCAAAGATCCATGTCTTCTTTGACGTGGATTTTTTCTTGGACGCTTCCTTAGCCTCATCAAGCGTTACAATAAACGCCGGCATCTTTGCGTCTTTGGCCTTTTGTAGTCTTTGCAACTGCGTTGGCGTCAACACCTGTGCATAGTTTTTACATTCGCCTGTAGAAGCTACAATGTGATCTGCCGGCACCGTGATCTTCACTTTATAATTTCCGAAGGTCAACGCAAACTCTGAGCCACCAGTAAACTGCAGATGCTGCCAGCCCTGGAAGTCAGAATAAACCGCCATCCTTGGAAAAAACTGCGTGATGGAATACAAGTTGTTGTCATCGTCCTTAAAATATTCATAGCCCCCGCGGTCTCCCTGGGCCTTACGGTTAAGCTTATAGTTCCAGTTCACCTTGAACACAAATTTCTGTCCGGGCTTCAATGCCACAGGCAGGTCAATCCGCATCATGGTCTGGTTGATCGTATACTTCAGGCTCTTTCCGCTGCCGTCAGTCAACAAAGTGATGTTCACACCCAAGCCATCGAGTCTTTCATTATCGATGCCCGCAAGGGTTTGTTCCGATATGGATCCGCGAATGCCACCGGTTGTGGCACGTACAGACTCTGTAGTCTTCCGGTGGAAGTTCTCATCCAGCTGCAGCCAGATATAAGTCAGTACGTCAGGGGAATTGTTGTAATAAGTAACGGTTTCCGTACCCGTGAGCACATTGTTAGGCTCATCGATGTCAACCGTAATATCATAGTCTGCACGTTGCTGCCAATAGCGCGGACCGGGTGCACCAGAAGCGGTCCGGTACTCATTAGGGCCCTGCAACAAAAAATCCAGCTGCTCAAAGCGGTTGCCGTGATTGGCGCCCGGGTTTTTATCCAGCTGCGCCATTGCAGAAACGGACAAAAGAATAAATGCCGATGCTACGATCAGAGATTTCATGTGTATCAAGATTCAAATGTTTGGTATTCTATCGATCACCATATTCATGGCTACCAGTAACACGATGGATGAAACAATGACCACCCAAAACCGCCGTTGGAGCGGTGTGTATCGGAGCACCCATTCGCCAATGATCAACGCTGCTAAAACTACAACAATCTGGCCGATTTCCAGCCCTAAATTGAAAGCAAAAAGGCTCCAGCCCAGGCCCTGCTCCTCAATCAATAAAAATCTGATGGCGTTGGCATAACCCAGGCCGTGTACTAGTCCAAATAAAAGGGCGAGTATGTATCTGGAGGTTGCAGATGCGGGTTGCAGGTTGGATTTGAACAAATTGAACAATGCAGTGATCACAATAGTTGATGGAATTAGGAATTCTACCCACTCGGAATTGGCCCGGATCACATCCGTTACACTTAGGATAAGGGTAAGAAAATGGCCGACAGTAAATGCCGTCACCAGGATCACCACTCTTTTCCAGTCGGCCAACCGGTAGATCACCGTTAATGCAACAATAAAAAGGATATGATCCAGTGCGTCCCGGGAAATGATATGATCCCAACCAAGTCCGAAATACATGCTAAAATCCTGCATGGGTCAAATTGAAATGGAAAAATAAATCGACTTTTGCAAAATCATGGCATTAATCTTAGTCTACATCCTCACCCTTCTGCCTCACCCTTTTTTCGTCAGTGTCACAGAGATCGAATACCTCTCCAAAGAGAAGGTAATAGGTGTTTCCTGCAAAGTGTTCAATGATGACCTGGAGACCACACTCAAAAATGCAACCGGTGCACCGGTGGATATTTTTAAAGGGGATAAAGCCAAAAACACAATATATCTCCAGCAATATTTCACTAAACATTTCACCGTCCTTGCAGATGGATCTGCTGCTGCACTGCGGGTGATCGGATATGAGATCGATGGGGAAGCCTGTTTTGTTTACCTCGAAGCTCCGCTTGCCACCAGACCCCGCCAGGTGAAAGTCACCACGGACCTGATGTATGATTTCAATAAAGGCCAGATCAACATGATCCATTGTGTGGACCAGGGTAACCGCCAAAGCCATAAACTGACTTATCCTAACCAGGAAGTGCTTTTTACATTTAAATAGTCGTTACTTTAGCACTGATCATGATTAAGACTCTTCTCATTGCCTGCCTACTGTGTATCGGCTTTCAAATGAAAGCCCAACCACGTTTTCAGCGTAACGACATCTATGTGGAAGCGTTTGGCGCCGGGTTGTTTGGATCCGTGAACTACGAGCGGCAACTCAGTAAAATGCCCGGACTGGGCGTCAGGGTTGGCGTTGGATTTTATACCGAGAACAATTTCTATCTCACCATCCCCGTGGGCCTGCATTACATTTTTGCACTCCATCGTCCGGGTACATTCATTGACGTGGGTATAGCTTATACCCAGGCCTTTGGCGACGGTCGGGTTTTCGCCAATAAAGAACAGCGGGATAAATTCAACAGCACCGTCCCCTCCCTTGCCTACCGTATACATACTAAGAACAACCTGATGTTGCGGTTTGGATTCACACCGGTTATAAATTATAGCGGCTTCCACCCCTCCTTAGGAATTTCTTTAGGTAAGCGTTTCTAATGAATATTACAAATATCGAATTCAAAGCAAGCGTGAATGATCTTGCTGCAGCGGAAACCAAACTTCAAACACTTTCGCCCATTTACAAAGGTCTTGATCACCAGGTGGACACTTATTTCAATGTTCCCCACGGCCGTCTCAAACTCAGAGAAGGGAACATCGAGCATGCCCTGATTCAATACCATCGGGATAATCTGGCTGGCGCCAAGAAATCGTCTGTGGTCCTTTATAAACACAAGCCTGATCCTGCCCTGAAACAGATCCTGACCTTGCAGTTTGGTATATGGAAGGTTGTAGACAAACAACGAAAGATCTACTTTATTGATCATGTTAAGTTTCACTTTGATCAGGTCCTGGGGCTCGGCGAGTTCATGGAGGTGGAAGTGATCAATGAAAACAACCGATTTACGACTGCAGAACTACAGGATGAATGTAATAGATGGGTAAACTTTTTTCAAATTCAACCTGATCAGTTTCTTGTTTCATCTTACAGTGATATGGTGTAGTTTAAAAAATTAATTGTAGTTTCTCGCTTTACTAATCTTCAACTGAATCCTCTATGCGATTGCTACTTGTTTTTCTATGCATAATTCTTCCTACGATCATGAGGGCACAGAATCAAATCCTCATCAACAATGTCATTATTTTCAACGGTCAAGAAGAAAAAACATTCAAGGGTAATGTTTTGATCGAGGGGGAAATGATTAGTAAAATCTCTGCATCACCAATCATCACTAACAAATCGGCCAATGTAACCATCATTGATGGTAAAGGAAAATTCCTCATGCCTGGTCTTATAGATGCGCATGTTCATGTCATGATGGAATCAATGTCATTACAATTAGCGATGGCGTCTGAAATCGGGTATATTAACCTCGTTGCCGCAGATGCGGCCAGGAAACAATTACTCAGGGGATTCACTACTGTAAGAGATCTCGGCGGCGCCTCTTTAAATCTCAAAAAAGCCATTGATCAAGGGCTTGCAGAAGGCCCCAGAATTTATCCTAGCGGTGCCATTATTTCTCAAACAGGTGGCCATGGCGATTTCGGTCTTCCTACTGATGTACCCAGGGACCCAAGTGCGCCCCTATCCTATATGGAAAGGGCTGGAATGGCCAGCATTGCAGATGGTGCCGATGAGGTCCTCAAAAGGTCAAGAGAACAACTCAGGCAAGGCGCTTGTCAATTAAAACTAATGGCCGGTGGAGGTGTATCATCAAACTATGATCCACTTGATGTTGCGCAGTATTCAGAAGATGAATTCAAAGCCGCCGTTCTAGCAGCAGAAAACTGGGGTACCTATGTTACGGTACACGCCTACACTCCCCGGGCTATACAAACTGCTATCAAAGCCGGTGTAAAATGTATAGATCATGGGCAGTTAATGGACGAAACCACCGCAAAATTAATGGCTGATAAGAAAATCTGGTTGTCGTTACAACCTTTTGTGGAAGACGGAGCCTCCGCATTTGCGGAAGGTTCACCCAACCGAATTAAACAAAAAGAGATGTTCAGTGGGACAGAAAATGCCTATATGCTGGCGAAAAAATATAAAATCAAAACTGCCTTTGGAACCGATATTCTGTTTGAGCCTAACAACGCCGTAAAACAGGGACAAAAACTCGCAACCCTTGCGCGTTGGTACAGTAACTTCGAAATTTTGAAAATGGCCACAGCAGACAATGCAGAATTACTTGCCATGAGCGGCCCCAGAAATCCTTACCCGGGCAAACTTGGCGTAATTGAAGAAAAAGCTTACGCTGATCTGATCCTGGTCGATGGAAATCCATTAACTGACATCAAATTGGTTGAAGATCCGGGGAAGAATTTTCTTCTGATCATGAAAAGTGGTAAGATCTATAAGAACACGATCAAATAATCACTTCCGGCTTTTTCGCATCTCCGCAGCAATGGCTTGAGCCTGGGCATCGCCTTCCAAAAGTTTATTGATGATCTGTTCATAAGTAACATCGTCCTTGTTCTGGCTGAGTTTGAAAACATGATCTATGTTATCCACTTTGATCTCAAAAGCCACAATGGCTTTGGAGAGCCGGTGTACATATTCCTCACCCATTTTATCAAACCCTGCAGGCGAGTCCGGATTATTTTCGAAATGATCAGTCGTCCGTTTAAGGATATCCAACAGCGCCTGCTGATCCGTGAACCGAATCCCGCCGGATGCATGCACAGTCATATAGTTCCAAGTAGAAGCCTGATCTGGCTTCGTGTACCAACTGGCACTGATATACGCATGGGCACCATGAAAAACAGCCATCACTTGCGGATTCTCTTCAAAAGCCAGGTGATGGTCTGATGACCGCATGATGTGACCGCTGAGGATTAGCTCACCTTCTACCTGATCCACAAAAACAGGCACATGGGTAGCTACCGGCTTCCCTTGCGCATCTGCCCCACAGAGCGTTACAAAAGAATGCTCCTTCATAAATGCAAGGATCTTCAACGGGTCCTTTACCTTGAAATGAGAAAGATTATACATAAGGCTTTCTTCAAACCACCACTTCCAGCACCTTCGTAGCTTCCATATTGGCATTGCGCATGGAAATGCTACGTACGGCCTGTCCGGCAAAATCAATGAAGGCCTTTTTGGTAATGGCATCATCCCCGGCCATAATGGGAACGCCTTTGTCGCCGCCCTCACGGATACCCTGCACCAACGGTATTTCGCCGAGGAATGGAATATCGTATTGATCGGCCATTTTCCGGCCACCTTCTTTTCCGAAAATATAGTATCGGTTATTGGGTAGTTCCGCCGGTGTGAACCATGCCATATTCTCTACCAGTCCAATGATAGGCACTTTGATCTGCGCCTGCCCAAACATCGCGATGGCCTTGCGGGCATCTGCCAGGGCCACATCCTGCGGGGTGGTGACGATGATGGCACCTGTTACCGGAACAGTTTGCACCAGGGTCAGGTGAATATCGCCCGTACCCGGCGGCATATCTATCACCAGGTAATCCAGTTCCTCCCAATATACGTCGGTCACAAACTGGCGGATCGCTGAGCTGGCCATCGGACCTCTCCATACTACGGCGCTTTTTTCATCAACCAGGAAGCCAATACTCATGAGCTTGATGCCAAACTTCTCGATGGGCACAATCATATCCTTTCCATCGATATTGGTCATCAAAGGCCGATCTCCTTTCAATCCGAACATAATCGGAACGGAAGGACCATAGATATCGGCATCCATCAGGCCCACCTTTGCGCCGCCCTGGGCCAGCGACAAAGCCAGGTTGGCAGACACCGTGGATTTACCCACGCCACCCTTGCCACTGACTACGGCAATGATATTTTTCACTTTCGAAAGCAACGCTTTCCCATCGAGCCTATTGGTGGTGGTATTGGCTGTAAATTTCACCGTGATCACCGCATCCGGGTTCACTTTTTCACGGATGGCCGCTTCGCAATCCATCCTGATTTTCTCCTTTAAAGGGCAAGCCGGTGTGGTGAGAACGATGGTGAACCTAACCTGGTTTCCATCGATCTGAATATCCTGTATCATGTTGAGGGTCACCAGGTCTTTGTGCAAATCCGGCTCCTGAACATGGCTAAGTGCCTGTAAAATATCCTGCTGCGTCATATTCAATGAATTGTTAAAGAATTTATCGCGGTGCAAAGGTAACCATTGAACCTGTTACTTTGTTTATTGAGAAAGATGGATGTAAATTGCCCCCAGCCCATGGTTAAAACTTTACGATATTTTGTCATATTGATCGCCTTCTTTGCACCCGTTGCGGTGAAGGCCCAGTTCGAGACTTTTAAAGACACCGTTGTGCAGTTGTATGGTGTAGTCATGACGGCCGACAGTCTCCGCGGACTGCCCTCCGTTTCTGTGGTGGTCAAGGGTACCGGAAGAGGTACCATCACCAATGGCCAGGGCGTGTTTTCGATAGTAGTGATGAAGGGAGATAAGGTGGAGTTCAGCTCCGTTGGGTACAAGCCCATCACAGCCACTATCCCTTTCAACATTGAAGGCAACCAATACTCGGTAGTTCAACTAATGGTTACAGATACCGTCTACCTTCCGGCTACCATTATTAAAGCCATACCCACGCGGGAACAGTTTGAAAGAGATTTTGTGAACACTCCCGTTCCGGATGATGATATTGAAATCGCGAGGCAGAACAATGACGAAGCCAAACGGCGAATCCTTGCCCGCTCCCTGCCTTCAGATGGCAAGGAAGCTACCAACTACGCATTGAAGCAGTCTTCCCAGCGCTATTATTACAGTGGCCAGGCGCCGCCGATGAACATCTTAAACCCAGTGGCATGGGGTGAGTTTGTGAAGGCCTGGAAGCGCGGCGATTTTAAGAAGAAATAGGGTGTTTGTTTAGGGTGAGTGTTTAGGGTGAGTGTTTAGTTAGCGTTTAGACTAAAACCTCACCCTATAGCCTCACCCTAGTATTTATAAAACCCTTCCTTCGTCTTCACCCCCATCTTCCCCGCCGTTACCATATTCACCAGCAAAGGACAAGGTGCATATTTGGGATTACCGAAACCATCATGCAGTACACGCAGGATAGCGAGGCAAACATCGAGACCAATAAAGTCAGCAAGTTGCAATGGACCCATCGGATGCGCCATGCCCAGTTTCATGACGGTATCAATTTCTTCTTTCGCGGCAACGCCTTCGTAAAGGGTGTAGATCGCTTCATTGATCATCGGCATCAAAATCCTGTTGGCTACAAAACCCGGATAATCATTCACCACACAAGGCAGTTTTTCCAGTGATTTGGTTGCGGCAACAATAGCTTCCGTCACTTCCGGAGCTGTCCCGTATCCATTGATGATCTCTACCAGTTTCATCACAGGCACAGGATTCATGAAGTGCATCCCAATGACTTTCTCCGGACGCTTTGTCAATCATACAGGCCTCTCTGCACAACACAGATACCAGGGTCCTCATCTCCTGAACGAGATGGTTGGGGAACGGCGAGGCCTTCGTCATCCGCCAGG
>REAQ01000274.1 GCA_004294195.1 Sphingobacteriales bacterium
TACATTGGAATTACGCTTCTCATTATTATTACCATAAGAAGAGATCACACGTACATCCAGGTCATAAGCTTTGTTAAATTCAAAACCCCAGGCCAGCATGATGTTGTTTAGTTCACGAGCGGTGTATGTGGTGCTTCGCTTTCCGATCACTTCACGAACAGCCGCCTTGCTGAAGTTCCTTCCAGCTGAATCAATTTGTACGATGTATTTTAAAGTATTGGTATCTGCAGCATATTCCGGGTTCGTCCAGCTCACTGTTAACGCATCCTTTAGGCTGTCTGCTGGAGGTGGAGCAACCGTTGTAGATGATACAGAAGCAACAGGATCAACACCCAGACCGTATTGAGGCAGGGGATCCAGCTTGTCGCAGGCTGTGATGCCCAGCGCCGCTACCGCAGTAAAAAAAAGAAGATTCTTAATACGCATATTGATGTATTTAAGTCTGGTTATTGTTTAACAACTCTGAATGTACCCGTCTGGAAATTCACGGTAATTTTATAAGTTCCCGCAGTGGGTGCTCCTTGAAACGCAGGATCGGCATCCTTCTTCTCAAGACTTCCACCTTCCCAGGTACCGCCATTCACCATGTGGTACTGTGTACCCCAATTACCTTGCTCCTGGATCATTTTGTAATTACCTCCTCCTACCATTTGCACCACCAGCTCATAAACGGTATTTGATACCTTTGTAAATTTTTGGTTGACATCGTATGGAGCTCCCAGTGGGTTAGACCAACTCGACGCGAAAGCATCTCCAGTCACCCAAAGCGTTCCCGCATCTGGTACAGGAACTTTTGGTGGCGGCGCATATGGGGTTGCTGTGAAACTCACTTTGTTGGATGTCAGTGGCACTACATTGCCAGCGAGTGAACTGATCACACGTGCTTCAATTGTATACTGACGACCAAATTGCAAAAGCATTGTATTACCTAAAAGTGAATTGAGCTCAAGACCCGTGAAGCTTTTAGATAGGTCACGGGAAATGCTCTGGCTCGACTTAGCACCGCTTTTGAAATTACCACCCAGCGTATCCAGTTCAAGCGTATAATTCACGTCTTGTGAACTCACACCTGTAGTGAACTGATAGTCCGGATTCGTCCAATTGAACCGGATCGCTTCCCCGGACTCAGTAGTTGGACTTAAAGCCACAGCGGATTTGGAAGCCGTGAGCGCGGGTTCCGTGCCTCCTTCGAAAAAGATCTTATTCTCCTGCTTCTCGCAGCTGCCCAGCATCAATGCCAGAGCAAGAACAAAAGGGATTGATTTAAAATATTTCATACCTGATGACATTGAATATTAATAATTGGGGTTCTGTTTGATGTTGGGGTTGGAACCAACCTCTGTTGTTGGAATCGGATACAACCTGCGGAAGGCATCAACACCGGTACCATTTCTCACGCCGCCTTTCCAGGGCCAGAGATAAGTGGCATCAGTAAATCTGCCATAACGGATCAAGTCAGACCTACGGAAACCCTCCCAATACAATTCCCTTGCACGCTCATCCAACACAAAATCGGGAGTAAGATTGGGCGTACCAATATTGCCGGACGTGTTGCCGTAAGCACGTGCACGAAGGAGGTTTGCATAGGTGACCGCTTGTGCCACGTTGCTACTTGTTCTTGCTGCTGCTTCCATATAGATAAGGTACATCTCGGCCAAACGGAAGACTGGGAAATCGATATCGCTAAAGGTTTTCTCAGGGTCTTTACCAAAGCCACCAGATTTTGTTCTGTTGCGATACTTTGTTACAGCATAACCATCTTTAAACTCACTGAGCTTTTCGATCTCAAGGTTCTGTGCAAAAAACTGCGCACGTTTGTCAGCCGCACCGGTTGCATCAGGGAACAGATTCACCAGGTTCTTGGTGGTTCGGATACCACCCCACTTTGACAACCCGGAAACATTCTGGTCCATATCACCACCTACAGAGGCGTTCACCAGGAAGGTAGTGCCTCCGAAGTTTTTAGTTTGAATTCCATCATAGTTTAATGTCCAAATGGCTTCAGTATTTCCCACATTGTTATCAGCAAGCAGCAGCTGACGATAGTCAGACATCAATGAATATCCGCCATCGATCACCTTCTTGGCATAGGTCTGCGCTTCTACCCATTTTGCAGTACCGGTATATACTCCTGCATTGAGGTATAACCTTGCCAGCAAAGCTTGCGCAGCGGCCCTATCCGCCCTTCCGTACTGGTTGCTTTTCGCAGCAGGCAGAATGGTTTCAAGATCCAGCAATTCTTTTTCTACGTAACTGTACAAACTTGTTCTGGTGATCTGATTAGGAAGGATACCTGCGCCTATAGCGGTAGTATCTGTTACAAAACCTGGATTACCATAGAGATCCATCAGCACCCAGTATTGGAATGCCCTTACAAAACGAGCCTCTGCACGCATGGTGCGGATCGCATCTGCATCGGTAGCACTCAGGCCACGCTCGGTCAGTTTACCATCGGCACTTTCACGAATGAACTCATTGGTCAACGTGATCACATAGAAACTACGGTTATACAAACCCGTTAGCATCGGGTTGCTGGCGCTCCAGTTCATATTATGGAAGTCCTGGATTCCAGGGTCATTCCAGGCCACAACGGCCTCATCGGTACTCAGTTCCTGAGCTTTCCAATACAGGCGGAGGAAGTCAGAAGTCCCTTCATCAATACCGGCCACGTCACCGGAACCTGCAGGACCTGCATTACCCGTAAGGGCCATGCTGCCATATACTTTCGCTAGCACCTGTTTGTAACCATTCACGTCCTTATACACCTGGGCGCTGGTCACATCGTTCGCTGGGAAACGGTCGAGGTCCTTGTGGCAACTGGCAAATACCAGCAGGGCCACCGCCATCACCGTTAATCTTTTTGATATGTTTATCATAAACGAGGTTGATTATTGAGTTTAGAAATCAAGGTTCAAGCCAAAAACAAATGTGCGTGGACGGGGGTAGATCTGATTATCGATACCACCATTCACTTCAGGATCCAGACCTGTATACTTCGTGATCACGAATGCATTCTGGATGTTTCCGTACAGACGAAGACGGGTGCCTTTAAACACCTCACCGGCATCGTAGCCAATGTTGATGTTATCCATCCGGAAGAATGATGCATTTTGTACATAATAATCACTGAAATACTGGTTATTGGCAAACCCTGTTTTCAGATAGTTGGCACTGGCATTATCGAGCCAACCCAGCGGATTGATCACCTGGCGCAGTACACCCAGGTTGCTTTCTATGTTATTATAATTATAGTTACCCACGTTCATCCTTGCAACAAAACCAGCGTTCCACTTACCCCAGGCCACATTGGAATTGAAGCCCATGAATACGCGGGGATCTGGTGCTTTGTATCGATAAAGGTCATTGTCATTGATGATACCATCGCGGTTAAGGTCCTCATACAAGCCTTCGATGGGCTGACCTGATTTGTCATATACCTGCTTGCGCACGTAGAAGGTATTGGGCCTGTAATCCACTGAATGGATCTGGATGGTATTACCTGTACCACCAGCGATGCCTCCCACGAGGTTACCCTTGAATGTTGGATCCTCGTTGAGCAACAGTTTGGTGATCTTCGGATTCAGGTAAGTCAGGTTGAATCCGATATCCCAGGTCACATTATTGTTACGGATCGGTGTAACATTCAATGTGAATTCAGCACCGTTGCTCTGGATATTACCTACGTTGGTCAGCAACTGATTGCTGAAGTTGGTACCCAATGCAATGGGAACAACACTGAGCAGGTCTGATGTTTTACGATTGAATACATCGATAGAACCAGTGATCCTGTTGTCATACAATCCGAAATCAAGTGCAAGGTTGATGCTCCTTGTTGTTTCCCATTTCAGGTTTGGATCATACGCTGCAGGACGGAGTACAGAAAAATAATCGCTACCCAACTGATATTGCGCAGCATTATTACCCAGCGTATAACGAGGGATATATCCATAGTAATCGATACCATCCTGCTGACCGGTGATACCCCAGCCTGCACGGAGTTTCAGGTTGCTGATCACCTTTGAGCTCTTCAGGAAATTCTCATCATTCAATCTCCATGCAAAGGCAAATGATGGAAACACGCCCCAACGGTTGTCTTTGCTGAATTTTGAAGTACCGTCTGTACGGAGGTTAGCCGTGATCACATATTTGTTATCGATGGTATAGTTCAGACGTCCATAGTATGAGATCAGGGTGTACTCTCCAAAGCCTGAGGGGAATTGGGGTTCAGTACCTGGCCTCACGGAACCATCATAACGATAGTCAGCATAGTTACGCTGATAGTTGTAAAAATCCTGGTAACCTGTACCACCCATCACATCCAGTCTGCTGTTCATCCACTTGATATCTTTTACATAGTTCAGGTAGAAGTCCATCAGCAGATTGCGACGAAGGCTCCAGTACTGGTTGTTCACACCACCGTAGTGATTTACTTTAAACGGATTGTTGGAGATATCCCAACGGCGATAGGTAGACGCTGCAGAGTCCGTCACCACTACGTTACCGGAACCTTGCTGGTAGTCATAACCCAGGTTTAGGTTGGCACGCAGGCCTTTCACGAAAGGCAGGGTGTAGTCCAGTTGCAGGTTACCGATGCTGCGTAACACGGTGCTATTGTCATCACGCATATTCAGCAGGGCAACAGGGTTGTTGGGGCTGAGGTCAGCAGGAGGTGCACCGGATGCTCCATTATTAACATAGGTGAAATAACCACCGAAACGGGGGCTGTTTACATTTACAGGCTGCGTGGGATCAAAAGCGATAGCGCTTCCGATGGCCCCTTCATCTGCAAATTGATTCGTTGTTCTCGCACCTTTGATGTTCAGGTCAACCTTCAGGCTGTTCTTCAACAATCTCGGACTGAGGTTCAGTGCGAGGGTCTGGCGCTTGAAATTGCTTGTTTTAAGTATACCGTCCTGGTTGAGGTAACCACCAGAAACACGGAATGGAAGTTTACCATCTATCGCCGCACCAGAAGCACTCAGGTTGATGTCCTGGCCCAGCGCGGTCTTATAGATCTGATCCTGCCAGTCTGTATTCACCGTACCGAGTTTGCTTACATCGGCAGTAGTTCCATTGGCAGCAATGATATCACGGATCTGATCGCCGTTCAAAACGTCTACTTTGCTGGAAGGTGTTTGCACAAAAAGTTGCGCGCCGAGGTTGAATTTCACTTTACCACGGGTACCTTTCTTAGTGGTGATCAGGATCACACCATTTGATGCTCTGGAACCGTAAATCGCAGCAGCAGAAGGATCTTTAAGGATGGTGAAGTTTTCGATGTCATTAGGGTTGATCATGTTCAGCGGATTCACAGAACCACCAATACCGATATTATCTACCGGAACCCCATCGATAACGATCAATGGATCGTTACTTGCGTTCAGAGACGCGCCACCGCGGATACGAATGCGGGAACCCGCGCCTGGAGCGCCGCTGTTGCTGCTGATTTGCACACCAGCTACCTTACCGGCAATCAATTGCTCGGGCGTCTGAATAGCACCTTTTACAAAGTCTTTTGAATTCACGGAAGCAACGGCACCGGTCAGGTCTCGCTTTCTGGCGGTACCATATCCTACAACCACTACTTCATTAAGATTGTTCGCAGATTCAGCCAGCTGAACACTGAATTCAGTGCGCTGACCAACGGGTATTTCTACCCTTCCAAATCCTACAGAGGTAATCACGAGAACGGCTTCATTTCCGCTCACGTTGATGCTGAAACTACCGCTGGCATCCGTATTGGTGCCGCGGCCAGTTGCTTTCTCCACTACACTGGCATTAGCTACCGGCGCGCCGTCTTTGGCGTTCGTCACTTTACCGGTTACTACCCTGCCCTGTGCGAAGGTGAATTGCAGTAGAGCCAGCATGAGTACGGACAGCAGTCCTACCCGGCTCATCATTCGCTTGACAGTCATAAACGTAGTTTTAATTTTCATTTCTTGTTGTATCAATATTGGGTTCAATATTTTCTAACGTTGAATCACAAATTGCTTGCGCATCTGCTTGCCATTCACTTCAACTACAAGCACATAATTACCGGCACTCAGCTTGTCTGCCCTCAGCCCCGTACCCTCCAACTTCAATTCATGCCTGCCTTTGTTTTTTATTCCGGCATTATTCTCTCCTATCTTCTGGCCCTGCATGTTCCAAACACTTATCCGCACCGCTCCCGCTTCAGGGATCTCATATACAAGGGTTGAACTACTGTTCACGGGGTTTGGATAGATGATCAATGACTTGCCTGAATAATCAGGACGCAGATCATCAAGAGACGTAATAACCGGGTTATTTACATTCCTGTTGAGGTACACAAAGTATTCGCCGGGCTGCAAGGTGATGGACTCTGCGCCTCCCGTTGCATTCCTAATGGCATTGGTAGTATAAGAATACCATGGACCTGCTTGCGGGAAGGTCACCGTACCTGTCCTTGGCGAGATGTCAAAGTTGCCAATAACCACTACTTTGAGTGAATCACTCTGCACGGTCATTTGTTTGAATCCGCTTGCAAGGTCAACAGTAACATTGTTACCCGTAAATGTCTGCTTAAAGTTACTGGTGAGTCGTAATTGGTTAAGACTGGCATATACGTTGAACAGGTTAACCCTGTTTGTATTGCTCTGATAATCCCAGCGAATCGGCTTCTGGTCCGTACGGCACTGCTGATCCGGATAAGGTGTAGGAACCGTTCCGTTTGGACAAGTGGTGATTGAATAGTCATAACCGTATTCCCCAAACTGCCAGATGAGTTTTGGACCAGGCATCATCAGGAAAAATGCTGCTGCTGCTTCCTGGCGCTTCAACGCCGTGTTAAGGTCCTTGACATTATAACCACCGGAAGCATTTCCAAAAGTGAGGTTCTTATACATGAGTCGCTCCTCATCGTGGCTTTCTATATAGCCCAACAGGAAAGGATTGGTCCATCCGCGTTTGGTATGCAGCAGTCCTTCAAAATTTGAATTGGCTGTATAGCCCATCGTGGCTTCGTTCATATTGAAGTTGGCATTCCCCCAAAACATCATGCCGGCATCAGAGAGTTCTTTTTCTTCTGTATTGTCTGCAAAATGCTCCAGGATGCAATAACTGTTCGGCGATACCGCTTGCATCTTGTTGTAAATGCGTTTCCAGATGGCAACCCTGCTGGCATCATAAGCACCCCAGGCCGAAACGTTGTTTGGATTATTGACCTGCGTGAAGCCTTTGGAAAGATCCCAGCGGAATCCATCGAGTTTATAGTTGGTCAGCCAATGTTCCACCACGCGGTCAACCATGTCTTTGGTGGCCTGCGACTCATGATTGAAATCATAGCCCACATTGAAAGGATGTTTCGCATCCGGGTTGAACCATGGACTGTTGACCGATGGTTTACCCGCAGCAGCATCCCAATACATCTGCACCATCGGACTTTGTCCAAAGGCATGGTTCATCACCATGTCAAGCACTACTGCAATGCCCTGCTTATGACACTCATCAATGAATGCTTTCAAATCATTTTCGGTACCATAGTACTTATCCGGCGCAAAGAAGTAGGATACGTTGTAGCCCCAACTGAGGTTGCCTTCGTACTCTGTAAATGGCATGATCTCCAAAACGTTTACGCCTAACCGTTTGAAGTAGCCGATCGTATCCTTCAATGTTTTCCAATTGGGCTGCGCAAGAAAATCACGCAACAACAATTCATACACAACGGCACTCTTTTTATCAGGGCGGTTGAAATTATTCACCTGCCAGGTGTAGCTCGGCTTACGAGTTTGTAAAACACTCACAATACCTGAAGTCTTGCCCGTTGGATACGCTTTCAGGTTTGGATAAGTAGTGGGAGAAATAAAATTATCATTGTTGGGATCGAGGACCTTCTCGGTATTGTAGTCTGCCACACGAAGAGAACCATCGATCAGATATTGATAGGCATATTCAGTGCCAGGTGTGAGGCCTGTGAGCCTGATCCAGAACCTGCTGCCATCCGGTGTTTTATTCATCTGGTAGTTCACCTGCTGCGCCCAGTTGTTGAAATCCCCGAGTACATAAATATTATTCTTTAAAGGTGCATAAAACACCAGTGTAGCAGATGTGTCGCCGGGTTCATAATTGATTCCGTCTTTAACACCGGAAGGCAAAGGCGCAACGGTGGCACCACCGCTGACGAAGAAAGACAACTGGTCAACTGATGTATCCGTTCCACTCCTGGCTACAGCAGTAATCAACTGCTGCCCGCCGGCAGGAATAGTAAACGTTTGCGAAAAAGTGGTGACATTATTTGCAGTGACAACATTACTGCCATACGTGAATGTGATGTTGGAGATATTGCTGGAATTGGCGGTAACAGTGATGGGATCACCCACTGCTTTGGTGATGGGCTCAAACGATGGCACAAAAGTAGGCTGCCGAAGGGGCTGGTCTATGCGCACTTTTATACCGGCAGGATATACAGGAATGTACAAGTCTGAACCATCTGCATTACGCTGCACAACAACACCAAGCCCATTGCGAAACAGGATTGATACCTGCTGTATCGTTTCTGTGGCATCAGTGATGTTAAAGAAGCTGCGAAGATCTTGTGTGATGGTGTATTTCCATTTCCCATTGCCAAGGGAAATACATTGCGCCGCGGCATTGGTGGTACCCCAGGTAAACTTTACGTATTTCCAGTCTGTGAAATTTGTGCTCTTGTTGGTGATGACCCCTATGTGAACATAGATATCTGTAGGCTGGGGATAATTGACCATCGCCTTGTTGCCATAACTGGCATCCATCGTGATTTCAACATTTGAACTACTCTCCCGGAGAAATGAGGGATTTGTAGTGATCAATTGGGCGGATACCGAAGTATGTCCCCAAACAAATAGGATAAAAAGCAGTATTTGGCGCATCAGCAATCAGTTGAGGTCAATTCTTATTGTGTAATAAGCACACAATCGAACAACAAAATTGTGTTTTATTTACACATTACCAAATGATAGGCATCATAATTTTTCCTGAGTTGTGAAAAAAACGGGTGCTTAATCGATTATCTAAAACAAAATACTAATGCATTGAGGGATTTTACCTGTTTGACAGCCATTGTATCCTAATCACCTGCCGAGTGGAGGGGGTAATTCTAAACCGATGATCGATTCGCTGGCCCAGCACCCAAACGATCCTTCCAGCGGATTCCAGCACCCAAATCTGCTCTTTGTCTATCAGGGAGAGCTTATTGTCAATAAAGAACCTAGATAGTTTTTTCTTTTTGGTCATTCCCAAAGGGTAAAAATAATCGCCCTGTTTCCAGGGACGCAGTAAAAGAGGATAAACGAGTTCGTTTGCATCCAGAAATGCTTCAAGGGGGTTTGTTGTAGGCAACGGAAGACCTGCCGTTTGCATGAACATGATTCGCCCGCCGTGAAAATATACCTCTGTTGATGACGCATCAATGGGGACGATGTCAAAAGACTGTGTCAATTGGGGCGACAGCACAAGCCAGTTTCGATTTTTGAGGAGCCGATGGGAGTCTGAAAGCATAACACTGCCCGTGGAGGCATTCAGGAAACGGATGATTTCCGGTATTTGTTTTGCACTATAGCCATATGGATGGAAAAGCTCGAAAACAATGGTTTGTAGCGGTTTTAACCGCCTTAGTTTTTCAACCGGCACCATGATATCATGTCCTTTCTTCGTCACCAGTTTTTTGAGCTTCGCCGTAATGGCTTCGCGATATAAATATTCGGCCTCCCTGAACCTGGGCATGTTGTTACGCAGGTTGTCCTGTGTGCCCGGATAAACCTGCTCCACCATGGGTATGATATGCTGCCGGAAATAATTTCGTGTATACTTATCCGTTAAATTTGAACTGTCGGTCATAAAAGCCAGTCCATGATCTTTTGCATAGGCTTCCAGGGATTCCCGGGAAGCGAACAGAATGGGCCGCACCAGCTTGTCCTGTTTGGGTAATATGCCGCGAAGGCCGGCGATGCCGGTTCCTTTGAAAAGGTTCATCAGCATGGTCTCTGCGTTATCGTCTGCATGATGTGCGGTAAGAATAAAAGACAATCCTTTTTCATAAGCGAGGGCCCTGAACCATTCATATCGAAGGGCTCGGGCGGCCTCCTGGATAGCGCATTTATGATGAAGCGCATAGCTAGCAGCATCGGCTTGCATCACATGTATGGGCAGGTCATATTCAGATGCGAGTTGTTTCACAAATGCTTCATCCCGATTGCTCTCCTCGCCGCGCAACTGAAAATTCACATGGGCAAGCTCTACCCGGTAACCGCTGGCAATGGTGAGATGCAGCAACACCACTGAATCCAGGCCGCCACTCAGGGCCAGCAGCAAGGAATCCTCTTTCCGGAAAAGCTGTTCCTCCAGAATGAAATGCTGATATGCGTGTATGAGTTGCATCAATAGATCAGGTCTTCGTAAGCCGCTTGTAATTCACGATAGGCGTGTTGATCTCCTGCTGCCCTGCAGGCCTCCATCCCCCGTTCATAGACCCCGATCGCGTCTTCCTTTGCGCCGATGGTCTCTAGTAATTTGGCAAGATGATAATAGGTTCCGGTATAGCCAGCGTCTATGGTTAACACGCGTTCAAACCAAGCCTTTGCCGCTTGTAAATCATTGATCTTTACGTACTCCAACGCCAAGGCATGCATGAGAAATGTATCCTCCGGCTGACGCCCCAAATACTCCTGCAGTTTTTTGATCTTGTCCATCAAAATTTAGTTCCTCGAAAACTTCTTTTTGGAAAATGTGTTGTTATATTTGCATTTAGTTGCATAAACAACTTTAATACCGATTAAATGTCAGCCATATGAAGATACTGGTATGTATCAGTAAAACGCCGGACACTACGGCAAAAATAGCCTTCACCGAGAACAACACGAAATTCGTCAGCGATGGCGTACAGTGGATCATTAATCCTTATGATGAGTGGTATGCCCTGGTGCGTGCCATCGAACTCAAAGAAAAAGATCCATCCACCGTCCTGCATCTCGTCACCGTTGGTGGGGCAGATACTGAACCGATCATTCGCAAGGCCCTTGCGCTGGGCGGCGACGAAGCGTACAGGATCAATACTGAACCGGGCGATGCCTATGCGGTGGCCGCGCAAATTGCTGCACTGGCGAAGGATCAGGGCTATGACCTTATCCTGACCGGAAAAGAGACCATCGATTTCAATAATTCAGCCACGGGCGGATTTCTTGCAGAAATGCTGGACCTCCCCTATGTGAGCCTGGCTACTAAGCTGGACCTGAACGGAACTTCGGCTACGCTTAACCGTGAAATTGAAGGCGGTGAGGAAACGATGGAAGTTGCGTTACCATTGGTGGTCAGCTGTCAGAAAGGAATGGCGGAAGCACGTATTCCCAATATGCGTGGCATCATGGCCGCAAGGACCAAGCCGCTCAAAGTGGTGGATCCCGTTGCATTGGATACCCTGACGAGTGTGGTTCAATATGAACTGCCACCTGCCAAGGCCGGTGTGAAACTGGTACCAGCGGATAACCCCGCAGAACTGGTTCGACTGTTACATGAAGAAGCTAAAATGATCTAACTCCAAAACGCATTGTATGTCAGTATTAATATTTATCGATCATAGTGAAGGAACGGTTAAGAAGAATTCCCTTGAAGCTTTGAGCTATGGCGCTGCCCTGGCGGCAAAGATGGGGACCGAAGCTGCAGGATTGGTGCTGGGCACATTGAACGAAGATGCTGCGAGCCTGGGCAAATATGGTATCAAAAAAGTTTTTCAGGTGAGCGATGCTTCCCTGAATGTTCTTGACGCGCAGGTTTACGCGCAGGTAATCACGGAAGCGGCTGGAAAAACCGGCGCACAGGTACTCGTGTTTTCCAACAACACTACCGGAAAATCCATAGCCCCAAGGGTTGCTGCAAGGATGAAAGCTGGCCTGGTGTCTGGAGCTGTGGCCCTGCCCGATCTCCAGAACGGATTCGTGGTGAAGAAGAACGTGTTCTCCGGAAAAGCTTTTGCCCATATCGCCATCACATCGGCCCAAAAAGTAATTGCCGTGAATCCCAATGCGTTTTCGATCATCGCAGGGGAAGGCTCTGCAAATGTTGAATCACTGAGCGTGACTGT
>REAQ01000086.1 GCA_004294195.1 Sphingobacteriales bacterium
GGTGCGCCATTGTATGCTGAAGTGTGGATCAATGAACTTCGTTTGTCTGGCATCAATGAAGACAATGCCTGGGCCGCAGTGGGGCAGGTAAATATGCAACTTGCAGATTTAGGTACTGTTTCTGTGTCTGCAAATATTCACACACAGGGATTCGGTAATTTGGAGCAACGCGTGAACGACAGGTACCGGGATGATTTCCGACAGATTGATTTCGCGACAAACCTGCAACTGGGTAAACTCCTTCCGAGGGATTGGGGAATCGAGATTCCATTCTTTGCAAGCTATTCCCAGATCGTCAGCGCTCCGCAATACGATCCTTACGATAAAGATATTCTGTTGAAAGACAAACTGAGGGTGTTTGCCAATCAAAAAGACTCCATACGTAATGATGCTATCGACTACACCAGCATCAGCACCATCAACTTTACCAATATGCGGCTGACGCCGAGAGGGAAGCAGCGCCTGTGGAGTCCATCTAATTTTGATTTCAGCTATAGCTATTCAAGAACCCTCAAACGTAATCCACTTATTGAAAGCAATGATGTAAAACGTTATCAGGGGGGCATCGGATATAACTATGCCGGACAACCGAAATATTTTGAACCGTTCAAGAAGGGGTTGAAGTCGAAGTCGCGCTATCTCGATTGGATCAGGAGTTTTAATATTAATTATAATCCCAACCTTCTGGCTGCACGTTATGATGCAAGACGGCAGTTTGGCGCGATCCGTCCACGAAATGTAGGCGGCGGGAACTTTAAAATCCCCGAGACCTACGATAAGTATTTTGTGATCGATCGTATTTACAATATGCGATGGGATTTGACGAGGTCATTCAATATTGATTTCAAGGCGGTGAATAATTCAAGGGTGGATGAACCCTTTGGACGGATTGATACCAAGCCAGAGAAAGACAGCATCAGAAGAAATTTCCTGAAAGGCGGAAGGAATACACTGTACAATCAAACGGCTGACTTTACCTACAACCTGCCTACCAACTTATTGCCATTCCTGGATTGGGTGACAGCGAACCTGACTTACCGCACAACCTATGGCTGGATTGGCGCATCAAGGCTTGCTGTTAGCCTGGGTAATTCTATTCAGAATTCTCATGCCAAGGGCGCCACGCTGGAATTCAATATGCTGCAACTGTATAATAAATCAAAGCTGCTACAGAAATTGAATACTCCTCCGGGACAAACGCCGCCACCCCCGCCACCGGGTATGCCGAATGATACCACGGCCAAGGCTAAACGAAAAGCGAAGAATCAGGATGCCCAGTTGACAGGGGTTGCGAGGACGTTTGCGCAGCTGCTGACATCCATCAAGCGGGTAGGGGCCACATACAACGAAGGATCAACAACCTTCCTGCCCGGTTATATGGATTCAACCCGTTTCCTCGGACAGAATTGGAGGAGCAATGAACCCGGATTGGGATTCATTTTCGGAAGGCAGCCGGATAGTGCCTGGCTGTCGAGCGCTGCGAGAAAAGGGTTGATCACCAATGACCCAACCTTGAATAATTTATTCCGGCAGACCTATGACCAGCGCTGGAACATCAATGCCAGTGTGGAACCGATCAGAGACTTTACAATTGATATTACCCTGGAGAAAACATTTTCGAAGACCTATAATTCATTGTTCAAGGATACAACGGGTGCAGGTGCATTTGCCAACCTTAATCCATACAGCGGCGGTGGTTTCAGCATCAGCTATATTTCTTTCCAGACCTTGTTCGGCAAGTTTGATCCCAATAATATCTCAGCAACCTTCAAGCAGTTCGAGGATAACCGGATCATTTTGTCTGAGAGACTCGGAAAGGCAAATCCATACAGTGGTACAGTGGGTGCCGATGGGTATTATGAGGGTTACGGACGCTATGCACAAGATGTGCTGATCCCGTCTTTTATTGCCGCATACACAAAGAAAGACCCGAATAGCGTGAAACTGATTGGAACCGGTGATGGAAACTTTGTGAAGTCGAATCCGTTTTCAGGATACTTACCCAAACCCAACTGGCGAATCACCTACAATGGATTGACGAAGATCAAGGCCATTGGAAAAATATTCTCAAACCTGTCTATCAGCCATGCGTATAACAGCACATTGGCGATGAACAGTTTCAACTCTGCACTTCTTTACCAGGATCAGTTCTTCCTGGGTTACCCGAGCTTTATTGATACCATTTCAGGCAATTATATTCCCTATTTCTTAGTTCCCAATCTCAGTATATCTGAAAACTTTGGTCCGCTGTTGGGAATAGATGTTAGTACCGTTAATCAGATTTCTGGCCGATTTGAATGGCGGAAGTCGAGGACGCTGAGTTTGAGCCTGATCGATTATCAATTGAGTGAAGTCCGCTCCACGGAATTAACTTTCAATGCCCGATACCGCAAACGTGGCAAACTGCCCTTTAACATCAAGATCGGTAAGAAGAGCAATGGCGAAAGTGATATAACCTTTGCGATCGACTTCAGTGTACGTGATGATGTGAACTCCAATTCAAGATTGGATCAGTCGAACGCATTTGCCACCGGCGGCCAGAAGGTAATCACCATTCGTCCAACCATTGACTATGTACTCAGCAACCGCGTGAGCCTGCAGTTCTTCTTTGACCAGCGCCGCGTGAATCCATACATTTCAAACGCTGCCCCCCAAGTCAACACGAGGGCCGGCGTGAACGTCAGGATATCACTTGCGCAGTAGCGCCAAAGAAATTCTGACATTCACGCCTGCTCAATGCGGCAATTTGCCAATGCGGTAATGCGGCAATGATGGAAGCGCGGCCGTGCGTTGCCGGCCTGCGCAGAACCACTCGGAGTGA
>REAQ01000275.1 GCA_004294195.1 Sphingobacteriales bacterium
GTGGATACCATCATCAACCAGAAAGAATTCTACAATGCAGGTAAGCCTGTGTATTGTATATATGTGGCTGTTGGTCAGAAGGCATCTACCATTGCCGGTGTGATGAAAACATTGGAAGATAATGGCGCGATGGCTTATACTACTATTGTTGCAGCATCTGCGTCAGATCCTGCACCGTTGCAGTTCTATGCACCATTTGCCGGTGCTGCCATCGGTGAATTCTTCCGTGATACCGGAAGGCCCGCACTGATCATCTTTGATGACCTGTCTAAACAAGCGGTGGCTTATCGCGAGGTTTCCCTCCTGCTCCGCCGCCCACCCGGACGCGAAGCTTACCCTGGTGACGTATTCTACCTGCACAGCCGTTTGCTGGAAAGGGCCGCGAAAGTGATCAGCAAAGACGAAGTAGCGAAGAACATGAACGACCTTCCTGAGTCTATCAGGCACCTCGTAAAAGGTGGTGGTTCACTGACGGCCCTGCCGATCATTGAAACACAGGCCGGTGACGTATCTGCATATATCCCAACCAACGTGATCTCGATCACGGATGGCCAGATCTTCCTGGAATCTAACCTGTTCAACGCCGGTATCCGTCCCGCGATCAACGTAGGTATCTCCGTGAGCCGTGTGGGTGGTAACGCACAGATTAAATCCATGAAGAAAGTTGCAGGTACCCTGAAACTCGACCAGGCGCTGTATCGCGAGATGGAAGCCTTCTCTAAGTTTGGTGGCGACCTCGATGCGGCTACAAAGAACGTACTGGATAAAGGTGCCCGTAACGTAGAAATCCTAAAGCAGGGTCAGTATGAGCCGATGTCTGTTGAAAAGCAGGTGGCCATCATCTACCTCGGTACACAAGGTCTTTTGTCAGCCGTTCCTGTCAGGAAAGTGAAGGAATTTGAAGAGCACCTGCTCCTGGAAATGGAAAACAAGATGCCGGAAGTACTGGCTGAGTTCAAGCAGGGCGTTCTGAATGACGACAGCATCAACAAGATGGTTGAGCTGGCGAAGGGCCTGATGGGACAGTACAAATAAAATGTGGCAATGCGGTAATGCGGCAGTGTGGCAATGAATACATCCCCGGGATAGCCCCGGGGATTTTTTTGGATGAACGGTTTGGTTTATAATATAAACTAGTTTACTTTAGCTAAAAATTAGGGACAATGCTGAGGCTGACGCTGACATTTATGGCTTTATTGGTAGGATTGGTTGCTGCAACGCAGACTCAGGTAGCGGGTAGGATAGTGAATGCCAGGAAGAAGCCGTTGGCCGGGGTGAATATCACCATTAAAGACAGTTATGACGGGGCAACCACAGATTCCTTGGGGAATTTCTCATTCTCTACCACCGCTACCGGAAGCCAGGTGGTGCAGGCAGAGATGACGGGCTATAAGTTGTTTCAGCAATCGTATATGCTTAACGGGCAACCACTGAAACTGGAGATCCTGATGAAAGAAGCGGTGGATGAAATGACGGCGGTAGTGATAACGGCGGGCTCATTTGAAGCGAGTGATAAAAAGAAAACCACGGTCCTGAGTTCCCTGGATGTGGTGACTACGGCCAGTGGAAACGGGGATGTGACCGGTGCGTTAAAGACCCTCCCCGGCGCCCAGCAAGTGGGTGAGTCGGAAGGTCTGTTTGTAAGAGGGGGCACCGCTGCTGAAACAAAGACCTTTATTGATGGTACCGTGGTCAATAATTTTTTCTTCAGCAGCACACCCGGCATTGCTACGCGGGGTCGGTTTTCGCCCTTTATTTTTAAGGGAACCGTTTTTAGCACGGGTGGATATTCAGCATTGTACGGGCAGGCCATGAGCTCTGCACTGATTTTGGAGTCCATCGATCTTCCCGACCAGACTTCTGGCAGTATCAATGCCTCGGTTATTGGTGTGGGTGGTGGATATCAGCACCTGGATAAAAACAAACGATACTCATTTGGAGGAAGTTATAATTACACAGACCTGCGTTTGGCTTTTGCATTGATCAAGCAGCGTCAGGAATATGAAGATGTGCCGGTCTTTCATACGGCAGATGCCAATTTCCGCATTAAGACGTCCAAGACCGGGATGTTAAAATACTACGGCCAGTTTGGAACCAACAAACTAAAATTCTACACCAACAGTATTGACACGCTTGGGTATCTTGATGGCTTTGGAATTGCCAATACCAACTATTATCACAACCTCAGTTATCGGGAAAGTTTTGGCCGATGGAAAATGAACCTCGGTGCATCTTACACGTACAATAAAGATAATGTTGAAGGCGGCTTGTATGCGATGGACAAACAACAGGTGCAAGTAGACCCCTTGTTTTTCAAAAATTTCAAGCAGCGAAACATCGGGAACTATTTCAATGCAAAGTGGGTGATGGAAAGAAAGATCAAGGGCCTGAGTGCCGTGCGTGGTGGTTTGGAGTATAACCATAACAATGATGATATCAGATATACTGCATTTGACGGACAGGTTTTTAACTTCCTCGTGAAAGATCGCATTACGTCTGCCTTTGCGGAAGCGGATATTTATGTGACCAATAATATTGCGGCAAAACTGGGTGGGCGCTATGAACATTCAACTTTGCTGAATAAGAGCAACATTGCTCCTAGGCTTTCACTTGCCTACAAGATCAACAAAGAAAGTCAGGCATCGCTTGCTTATGGTGTATTTTACCAAAATCCAGAGCGTCAGTATTTTCCTTCATTTGTTGACCTCAACTTTACAAAGGCCACACATTATATCGCCCAATATCAGCGGGTAACTTCACTGACCACATTCCGTACAGAATTGTTTTACAAAAAATATGATCAGTTGATCAAAACTGCGGTCCAGAATTTTCAACCTATTGCCACGGGTAATACAGGGTTTGGCGATGCAAAAGGAATTGAGGTTTTCTGGAGAGATAAGAAAACGGTGAAAAACCTGGACTACTGGATTTCCTATTCTTACCTGCATACCCAAAGGGACTACCTTAATTTTCCGGAAGCCATACAGCCCAGTTTTGCAGCTACGCACACGGCTTCACTCGTGTTGAAAAGATTTGTGACAAAATGGAAAACGCAATTCAATGCTGCATACAACTATGCCAGTGGCAGGCCTTACTATTATATTCTACCGGAACAGACAGGGTTTAAGTTTGTGGACCGGGGTCAGACCAAGGCATATAACAACCTTAGCCTGAGTGTAAACTATCTTCCTAACATCGGCAATTCAAAATCAAAAGTCTTTGCGGTGTATGTGTTGTCTGTGAGCAATGTGCTGGGTTTTGATCAGGTCTTTAACTATCAGTATTCATACAACGGCTTTCGTAAGGAAGCGATCCGTCCGCCATCCAGGACCTTTGTTTTCATTGGTGCATTCCTGAGTTTTGGCATTGATCGTTCACAGGAAGCCATCAATAGTAACCTCTAAATGTAAAAATCATGAACACAGATTATCAACCCACCGATCCCAGGGATAAAATGCTTTGGGAGATCGCAGGAAAAAGGGCGAGTTTCAAAGGGCACTTGCTTTCATATATTCTCGTAAATGGATTTCTGTGGGGCGTCTGGTTTTTCAGTGGCCAGAATTATTCCGGGCGTGGCATTCCCTGGCCTGTTTGGCCGATGCTGGGCTGGGGGATCGGTCTTTTATCCCACTATATTGGGGCCTTTATTTATCCCAAGGAAGATGCGGTGCAAAGGGAGTATGAAAAATTAAAAAATAGAAAATAATCATTCAAAAGTCAAAAACTTCAGGTTATGAAAAAGGGATTAGTGTTTCTTGCGGCTATTTTTTTTGTTGTTAAGGTGAATGCGCAGTCAGACAAATATGTGAAGGCGATGGAGGCTAAGATTGCAGAGATGAATAAGGCCAGTACTTCCGCGGCTTGGCAGGATGTTGGCAATGCTTTTCAAAGGATTGGAGAAGCGGAGAAAACCCAATGGCTACCATTTTACTATGCAGCCGTGAGTAATGTGATGATAGGACTGATGCTGAACAATGGCCAGATGGGTGGTGGCAATACAACGCAGATCGATCAGATTGCGGATAAGGCCGAGGATATGCTTAATAAAGCAGAGGCCATGGAAAAAGATAATGCTGATATTTATTGCGTGAAGAAAATGATCAGCTCCCTGCGGATGATGGCTGATCCGATGACGCGTTTCCAGACCTATGGTCCAAAAGGTGCAGAAGCACTGGCGAAGGCGAAGGCCCTCGATCCAAACAATCCTCGTATATATATGCTGGAAGGCCAGGATAAATTTTATACACCAGAGCAGTTTGGTGGAAGCAAGACGGAGGCGAAGGCTTTGTTTGAGACCTCTATAAAGAAGTTTGATGATGCAAAACCCAAATCCTCCATCGCGCCCAACTGGGGCCGTAACCAGGTAGAATATTTTCTGTCACAGATCAAATAATTACGATGGATGATAAACTGAGTGGTATTGAAAGCCTTGCGATCATTGACGAAATGATCAAGAAAGCAAAGAACCATTTCAGCGAAGACGGATCACTCTATCTCTTCTGGGGATGGTTGATCCTTTTTTGCAGTCTTGGCCATTATCTTCTTTATTATTTCGATCTCAGCTCTCAGCCCTGGGGGATCTGGGGACTCACCTGGCTGGGTGCTGCCTATATGGTCATTCATGCACGAAAGGCCAGGCGCAGAAAGAAGGTAAAAACATATACCGAAGAAATGATCGCCTATGTCTGGATAACATTTGCAATCCTGATGGTGGTTTCGGCAATTGTATTAGGAAGGGTGATCCCGGACTATCATCGGTACAATTTTATTGTGGTGTTGATCTGTTATGGAATGCCTACTTTTCTTTCGGGATTTATACTGAAGTTTCAGCCATTGATCTTGGGTGGACTGTTTTGTTGGGTGTTGGCATTCATTGCAGGATTTGTAGACTTTCACTATCATCCATTACTTACATCCGCAGCAGTGATTGTAGCGTGGATCATTCCAGGGTACATCCTTAAGTCCAGGTACAGAAAACAAATGTTGTAGTATGCCAGAACCAAAGCTTACAGAAACAGAGAGCCTTCAGCTCATTGAGCAGATGATTGGAAGGGCGCGCCAGGAAGAAAAAGCATCCGGATGGGGTTGGATCTTGTGGGGCTGGCTGCTTTTTATTGCCAGTGTGTCTCATTACGTGATGATCAGGATGGGTACGAAAGGTGCATCCAGGGTGTGGGAATTTTTTGGATATGCTGCTATCTTATTGATTTTATGGTCATTGGTGTCTTGGTACTTTTCCCGACGAAAGGGGAAAGTTAAAACCTATACCAACGAATTGGTAGATAAGCTCGGATTGGCTTTTTTCATCAGCCTGATGGTAACGAGCTATGGCAACAACGTAACCGATCTTAATCCAACCGGTGCAAATTTCGGCTATTTGTTACTGTTATATGCATTCTGGATGTACATCCATGGTGCGGTGTATCGTTTCAATTTGCTTCGGTACGGCGCTTTCATCAACTGGATCGGGGCAATGGCCATTTTCTATTTTGGCCAGAGACTGGGTGCTGAAGTGTTGTTGGTGCATGCCCTTTGTGTGGCATTGGGTTATCTGATCCCCGGCCATATTGCACAGAACAGATTATCTAACAAACCAGACCGCGGTGGGTATGAGCGACTTTAAGGATCTTGATCCCTTGTTGCATTCCCAACTCAGGTTGGCAGTGATCTCCTTACTCGTGAGTGTTAAGGAAGCGGAGTTTACGTTTTTGAAGGAGAAGACCAATGCTACTGCGGGTAACCTGAGTGTACAAATACAGAAGCTGAAGGACGCGAACTACATCGAGATCACCAAGCAGTTTAAGGACAACTATCCGCAGACCATGTGTAAAATCACCAAGACAGGTATTGAAGCCTTTGAGGCATATGTACGTGACCTACGGCAATACCTTGATGTTAAGAAATAAGTCATTGGGCAATTGGCATGGAGTGTATTTTCCTTAACCCTCCCAATGCCTATTGCCCAATGCCCAATGACTATTCTTTAATAAGCTTAACCAACAAGGCATCCGTTCCATTCACCACTACTTTCAGGAAGTAATCGCCGGGTTTAATGGCGTGTGAACCCTTAACGGTGAACTGGTTGAAACCTGCACTACCTTTTGCACTTTGGCGAAGGATGTTGTTTCCGTCTTTATCCGTAATGGTCATGTTGACCATAGCAGGTTCTTTCATATCGATGTCTACATCTATATCGTTCACAGACAGATCTGGTGTTGCGCTGATCATAGAGACTTCTCCTGTTTTAGGGACGTGGATCACCAGGGTGCGGGAATAAGTTGAGTTACCCACGCTATCTGTCAATTTCAGCCTGTAGCAATTGATTACCTTAGGATACTCATCGATCCACTGGAATTCTCCATTGACCTGACGGATCTTTTTACTATCAACTTCGGCAAAATTTTCTCCATCTCTGCTCTTCTCAATACTGTAAGCAACGGTGTTGATGGGAGTGGATTGCCATTTAAGGGCAACGCGGCGATACTTTACTGTTTCTCCGCGGAAATTGGCGAGATTACTGTTAGGGGTAGAAGCATCCCTTACGGCCAGTACTTCTTCGTTGGTAAGGGTTGCGTTGATGCTGGTTACGGCGATCACTGCAATAATAATGTACCTGCAAAAATGACCAAAGCCTGTGAAAATTGAAGTTTCCATAACTACGTTTTTGTGGCGTGAAATAATGGGATCGGACTGGCCATCAGGAGGATAAAAGGAAACTTACATCGTGTATCCGTACAGGTTAGTTCGGGTACATTGTATAGCGAAAAAATTCATTCCAGATCTTGTGATCTTTCAGGGGAGCCGAAGACCGTAACTACAAACGAAGTGTGCTGGCGTAAAGCCGGATTGGGATTCAGTTTTGTGGTACGGATGATTCAGCGATCTTGGACCTGGCTTTTCGGAGATAT
The DNA here is from genome assembly GCA_004294195.1 of Sphingobacteriales bacterium. Classification (GTDB taxonomy): domain Bacteria; phylum Bacteroidota; class Bacteroidia; order Chitinophagales; family Chitinophagaceae; genus Pollutibacter. The sequence continues at coordinate 6,909 of REAQ01000275.1, forward strand.
TGCAGGTAAGTGCGGTAATTCGAAAGGATCGTAAAGCAAAATAAACACCTTCTGCTGACAATTGCAATACCCCTGGCATTGCGGATCCATGATAGAAAATTAAGGTGCTGATTTACAAACTTATGAGCGCTACATTTGTTTATAACTTTTTTAAACAGGTTAGATGGAGGTAATGATCAGGGTAGAGAACCTTTCCAAGCGTTTTGGAACATTCCAGGCGGTGAATAATTTGTCTTTTACTGTAAATCAGGGAGATGTATATGGATTCCTCGGACAAAATGGTGCGGGGAAGTCAACCACCATCAGAATGCTGCTTTCATTGATCCGTCCGGACATTGGAAGCATTCAGATGCTGGGGCATGACCTTCGGACCCATCGAACAGAAATCATGCGCAGCACGGGTGCCGTTATTGAGAAGCCAGATCTTTATTCATATTTATCTGCAGAGGATAACCTTCGGATCTTCTCGCGCCTGAGTGGTATCAAACCCGTGAAGGAAAGGATTATGGCTAAACTGGAAATGGTGGGATTGCTGGAGAGGGCTGGTTCAAAGGTGAAGACTTTTTCCCAGGGGATGAAGCAACGCCTGGCCATTGCCGTTGCATTGGTACATGATCCTAAATTGATCATTCTTGACGAGCCCACCAATGGTCTTGATCCACAGGGTATTGCCGATATCCGAAAACTGATCATTTCGCTGAGCAGAGATCACGGGAAAACGGTACTGGTTTCTTCACACCTGTTGTCTGAAATGGAACAGATGGCTACCCGAATGATCATCATTGATCGCGGCGAAAAAGTAGTGGAAGGCGAGATGAAGGAATTACTCGATCCTTCTCTCTCCAATAAACCTGTTCGTAGTCTCGAAGAATATTTTCTCTCACTCACAAGCAAATAGAATGATCTGGGAACTGGTGCGTATTGAGTTATTCAAAGTTTTTAGGAAGCCGAGGACCTTTATCGCGTTTGTGGCCATCACCATGATCGTGGCATTGATCCAGATGGGATTTTATGTGGATGGCGAAAGCTATATTCAGTTTGGAATGAACGCCTTGTCTGAGAATTTTGATATCCAGGGTAAAGTATTGAATGGATACCTTCTTGCCTACATTATTCTACAGACTTTATTGGTGCACGTGCCATTGTTGATCGCCTTGGTGGCAGGTGACATGATCTCCGGTGAAGCCAATATGGGTACACTGCGGTTGCTGGTCACTAAGCCAGTCTCCAGAGGGCAGCTCGTATCTGCTAAGTTCATCGCGTCATCGGTCTACACCATCTTACTTCTGATCTGGATGGCCATCTGGGCCTTATTCGTTTCCATGCTGGTATTTGGCACAGACGATATGATCATTATGAAAAGTGAGGTAGTAACGCAGGTGTTGAAGCAGGATGTGATGTGGCGATATTTTGCAGCATTTGGATTTGCAGCCCTTGCAATGATCACGGTTGCAGCCCTCGCGTTTTTCCTCAGCATCTTTGCAGAAAACTCCATCGGACCCATCATCACCTGCATGAGTATCATTATTGTCTTCACCATTTTAAATACCCTTAATCTGCCTTTATTCAATGCAGTGAAACCTTATCTGTTTACGTCTCATATGCTGGGCTGGAAAGGGTTTTTTGACGTAAAGGTGAATGCGAATAATGAGCAGATCGTTGGTTCGGTGGAAAATCTTCCGGCCATTATGAAATCAGCCGGCATTCTTGTTTTTCACATCGTGGGCTTCTGGATTGCGTCAATCATCGTGTTCCGTAAGAAGGATATCATGTCTTAGTTTTCGGGTGAGCAAAGCCGTTAATTTCTTTACCTTTAAAAGAAAAAATGCGGATCCTTTTGATGGCGATGGCCCTGCTTGTAGTTCATTCTGTTTCAGCACAACCATTGACAAAAGAGGAGAAGGCAATCCTTGCCAAGATAGATGCACAGATGCCTGAGACCATGAAGCTTTTGGAGGACGTGGTCAACATCAACTCGGGCACCCTGAATGTTGCAGGTGTGCGGAAAGTGGGTGAGATAATGGGCAAGGCTTTTCAACAAGCTGGATTTCAGACCACTTGGGTCTCACTACCGGATTCGCTGAGAAGGGCGGGCCATCTGGTGGCTACCCGAAAAGGCAGCAAGGGCAAAAAACTCTTTCTTATCGGTCACCTGGATACGGTGTTTGAACCGGATATGCCAGCCAACCCATATCGTAAGATCAACGACAGCACCGTTACCGGACAGGGCGTGAATGATATGAAGGGTGGTGATGTGATCATGCTGGCGGCAGTTAGGGCATTGAATGATCTTGGTCTTCTCAAGGATGTGACCATCACGGCCTATTTCACCGGCGATGAAGAAAAAGCGGGCCTTCCCATATCTGTTTCTCGTGCGGATTTCATTGAACGTGCAAAGCAACATGACATCGCACTAGGTTTTGAAGGGGCGATGGCCCTTGACATTGTTGCGATAGCACGCAGAGGTAGCAGCAGTTGGACACTCACTACTACCGGCAAGCAAAGTCATTCCAGTGGAGTCTTCAACGAACAGGTTGGTTATGGCGCAAACTTTGAAATGGCGAGGATCCTGGAATCCTTTCGTCAGTCGCTGGCAGGCGTGAAGTATCTCACTTTTCATCCGGGGCTGGTAGCTGGTGGAACGGAAATGAAAATTGCATCCGGAGATGTACATGTTTTCGGCAAAACAAATATAGTGGCACCTTCAGCTGTTGCATATGGCGATCTCCGTTATATTTCTGGCCGCCAGGAAGATAGTGCAAGGCAGGTCATGCGCAGACTCGTAGCCACTGGAAATCTTCCCCAGACTTCTGCTAGCATAAGATTTGAAGATGGGATTCCAGCTATGGAGCCTACAGTGGGTAACTACGCCCTGCAAGAAAAATTAAGTGCATTGTCGATGGCCATGGGGTATGGGCCAACCCATGCTGGTGATCCCGGGAAAAGGGGAGCAGGTGATATCTCTTACATCGCTGCATATGTTGATTGTCTCGATGGCCTTGGTGCTTCAGGCATGGGCGCACATGCTCCTGGTGAAACGATGGACCTCAAAGAATTTCCGATTTTATTGAAGCGAGCAGCACTCTATATTTACCGATTAACCCGATAATCTTACTTACATGAAAAAGCTTCTTGTTGTATTGCTCATCCTCTCGGTGCATGTGCGCGCCGAAGTGCGTCTGCCTTCCATCATCGGTGACCATATGGTGCTTCAGCAAAAATCCACGGTTCAGCTATGGGGTTGGGCCGAACCCGGCGAGGATGTTACGGTAGTTGCGTCTTGGGATCCCGGCAAATCGTACACGGCTAAAACAAGCAGTGGCAGCAAATGGCAATTATCTTTGGCAACGCCAACTGCAGGCGGACCTTACACAATCCAGTTTAAAGGATGGGGTGCTCCGATGATGGTGACCGATGTGCTAATCGGTGAAGTGTGGGTTTGCAGTGGCCAGAGTAATATGGAGTGGAGTGGAAGTCAGCAGCTACCACAATCTCTGGAAGAAGCACCACGTGCCAACAATTCAAAGATCCGTTTCTTCTATGTGCCTAAGGCTACTTCAAATTTCCCACAGGAAGATGTAAGGGCACGATGGGTAGTCTGTAATCCAGAGGATATGAAAAAGTTTTCGGCCATCGGATATTTTTTTGCAAAACAGATCAATGAAACAATGGGTTATCCGATGGGCATGATCAATTCCAATTGGGGAGGTACACCGGCAGAGACCTGGACGCCGCTACATGTGGTAGATAATGATCCTGAGCTAAAGGCGGCGGCAGACAAATTGAATCCGATGGATAGGTGGCCAGTAAAAAAAGCGCAGGCGTATAATGCGATGATCTATCCTTTACAGCAGTTTTCCATTGCCGGCGTGTTGTGGTACCAGGGAGAATCCAATGTATCCACTCACGCGAGCTATGCCTCACTGTTCACTAAAATGATTGATGCCTGGCGTAAAGCATGGGGGAAAGAATTCCCTTTCTATTTTGTACAGATTGCACCGTTCACATATGGAAAAGACAATATTAACGGTGCTTTGCTGCGCGAACAACAAACGCGTTCAGCAGTTTTCCCAAATACAGGCATGGTGATCACCAGTGACCTGGTAGATACCGTTACGGATATTCATCCAAGGAAGAAAAAAGAAGTGGCTGCAAGATTGGCCAATCTAGCCTTGTCAGAAATTTACGGAATGCAAGATGTCATCTGGAAGAGCCCATCGTACAAATCCATGTCCATCGAGAAAGAAAAGATCCGCATCAGCTTCAATGATGTGGGTGGCGGACTGGTGAGTGTTAATGGGGCGCCCAATAGTTTTTATATCGCCGGCGCAGACGGAAAGTTTGTTACAGCCCAGGCAAAAATCGATAAAGACAATACGGTACTCGTGTGGAGCAAAGAGGTGAAGGAACCCAAGCATGTACGTTTTGGATTCAACAACACAGATACACCGAATCTGAAATCAAAGGAGGGGCTGCCGGTGGATATATTTAGAACAGAAAAGTAAAAACACAACAACTCAGTAACTCAGCAATACAACAACTCAGTAACTCAACAACTCAGCACCCTGCTAACTTGTTAAGTACTGAGTTGTTATGTTGTTGTGTTGCTGAGTTACTGAGCTGCTGAGTTACTGTGTTATTGATTTACCAGTATTTCGTCACCCCTGGCACCGCAACCGGATAGTATCCATCTGCACCTGGCAGAATCGGGGGTGCTGCATCAAATGCATAAGTCTTTGGTTGAATGTCCATTCCGGAGTTCAGCGCTTTATCCCACTCTACCACCTGGCCGGTATAAGTAGCCAGTCTGCCGAGGATGGAAGTCATGGTACTCTTGGCACCGTTTTCTGCATCGGCAAATTTGTACTCTCCTTTCGCAATGGCTGCAAACAATTCATCATGTTCTGTCTGGTAGGGATTGTTTTCGGTTTTGTGATCAAACTGGTACAATACCTTTCCCTTGAGGTCCGTGATGTTTCCCGCTCCGCAAAAGATCTTTCCTTTTGTTCCTGTCATGAGCTCATCCACCTTGGCCATGGTTTTGGGGATATGCCGGCACTGTGAATTCAGAATTGATCCGTCTGCATACTGAAACTCCACATAATGGTGATCAAAGATCTCACCATGGTCTTTTCCTTTTCTTACCTG
>REAQ01000087.1 GCA_004294195.1 Sphingobacteriales bacterium
ATGATCACCCTCGCTGGTGCGATGAGTACCGCTGAGCTGGGTGTTTCCCTGGCGGAGATCATCCGCGCGGGAAAGGTAGACATCATCTCCTGCACCGGTGCCAACCTGGAAGAGGATATCATGAACCTGGTGGCGCATTCGCACTACAAGCGGATCCCCAATTGGCGCGATCTTACCCCCCAGGAAGAGTGGGAGTTGCTGGAGAAAGGGTTGAACCGTGTAACGGATACTTGCATTCCTGAAGAGGAAGCGTTCCGGAAAATCCAACACAACATCGTGAAGATCTGGAAAGATGCCGAAGCGGCCGGTGAGCGCTATTTCCCACATGAATACATGTACAAGCTATTGCTGAGCGGCGTGATGAAAGATGGGTACGAAATCGATCCCAAAAATTCATGGATGATTGCCGCAGCAGAGAGAAATATTCCGATTGTAGTGCCCGGATGGGAAGACTCTACAATGGGCAACATCTTTGCATCCTATGTGATCAAAGGCGAGTTGAAAGCAACCACAATGAAGAGTGGTATTGAATATATGGTGATGCTGAGCGATTGGTATCGTGCAAACAGCGGCGGTAAAGGCGTGGGCTTCTTCCAGATCGGTGGTGGTATTGCGGGCGACTTCCCGATCTGTGTGGTGCCGATGATGTACCAGGATCTGGAGTGGACCGATGTGCCTTTCTGGAGTTATTTCTGCCAGATCTCGGATTCAACAACATCTTATGGTTCTTATTCCGGTGCGGTTCCCAACGAGAAGATCACCTGGGGTAAGCTGGATATTCATACGCCTAAGTATATCATTGAGAGCGATGCTACGATTGTGGCGCCGCTGATCTTTGCGTATTTGCTGGGATGGTGAGGTGGAATACAGTCATACAGTAATACAGGCATTCAGGAAATCAGGGAGGAGCGATTCAAGTCGCTCCTTTTTTGTGGGTATACCTGTAGCTGAATGACTTGGAAAATAGTATTTTTGGGTATGGCAGAAGTCAAAAAAAGTAGAATGGTGAAGACTAGGAGAAGTTTTTCAAAAGTGGAGGATGGTTCATATGCCGTACGTACGTTCAGATCTATAGGGAGGCGAGTGGCGATAACGGCGGCGTCTGAAGCAAAAAAAGCTGGTATCGAACTTACATACATGGATTCCCGTGGCCAATTGATTCAGGTTGGTCCAAACGGGTTGCGTACTATTCTTAAAAAAAGGAGTAACAAGAAAAGGTATTTCTATGAAATGAAGCCTGGAACTGTTTATCATGCCCCAAAGAAATAAGCGACTTCGGATAATGGCCGGTCCTAATGGAAGTGGAAAAAGTTCCATCTTGAGGGCGATTAGTGAACAGTTTTATACAGGGCCATACATCAATGCGGACGAGATTCAAAAAGAGTTCCTCACAAAAGGATTTATCGAGTTGTCTGAATTTCAGGTAGCGATTCAACCCCATTCTTTCAATAAGTACCTTAAGAACCAATCAAAAACCTGGAGAGATAAATCTCAGGCAGCAGGTCATCAGACTTCATTGCGGTATTCAATGGGTAAACTAATGGTTGAAAGTGATCCTTCGCCATATGATGCTGCCATGGCTGCGGATTTTATGCGAAGTCAACTTTTGGAAAGCGGCACCACCTTTACTTTTGAAACGGTTATGAGCCACCATTCTAAAGTTGATTTCTTGCAGCAGAGTAAGCTTCTTGGATTCAAAAATTATCTCTATTTCATTTGTACTGCGAGCCCAGATATCAATACTTACAGGGTTGAGCAGCGAGTGAAACTTGGAGGTCATGATGTGCCAAAGGATAAAATTATTGATCGGTATTACAGGTCATTGTCGTTGTTGCCGGCAATCATTCCCCATTGCCATCGAGTGTACTTTTTCGACAACTCTACTTCAGAAAGGAGTATTGACCCGGTTGCAACTGTTGAGCCAGATGGCAGTCTAAAGATTCTTGCGAAAGACGTACCATGGTGGATTCGGGAATATGTAATCAGTGGTTATTATCAGAAATAATCGATAAAATATTTTTTCAATGTTGTTTGCAAATTGAAAAATATATTTCCATCTTTGCATCCGCAAACATTTTAAAACAAGAACAATGCGCCGCATTATATCAGATAGTAAACAGATAAGCTGGTTTAGCCCCTTGGGCTATAACACCAGTGGCGGGGCATCTTGTGCCGTAGGATAGATATACCATCGATCTTTATACAACACAAGCCCCGCCTGAATCTGCGGGGCTTTTTTGTGTCCCGATGGATTCACGATGAAACGGAATCGGTTATTAAATAATGAAAATGAATATTCAAAGCAGGAACGTCATATCACGATTAGGAACGCAAGAGTGAGCGCAAGCGCATTCATGTGAACAGCCCGGTCGTGCATAAGCCTGACCGGGTTTTTTATTACGTCTGCATGAAGGAGGTAAGTCATGAAAATGTTGGTAGTAGTTTTAATCGTAAGGTTTGTGTTGCGTCTCTTCACGAGGCGTGAAGCGGTTCCTCCTGTGGAAGAACCCCGCAGGCCAAGTGTGCCTGATCCTGCGGAGCATTTATTAAGGTGATGAAATTTTAAAACAAAAAAAATGGGAAAGTTAACTATAACAGGAAAAGAGTTAAGGGCTATTGGTTATCCGGAAGGACCGGTGATCAGTATGGCGATGAATATCGTGCATAGAAAGTTTAAGCACGGCATCAGGGAAGAGGTGATGAAGGTGTTGAAGGAGATTCTGGAAAAGCCCGAGGCGTTTGAGGATGATGCCATCTGGGCAAGCATCGCGGGGAAATTGGTGCCACCGGAAGAAGAGCATGATGCGGAACTGTCCC
>REAQ01000088.1 GCA_004294195.1 Sphingobacteriales bacterium
GCGCCTTCCATCATTGCCGCATTACCGAATTGCCAAATTGCCGCATTAAACACCGTATGCAAACTTCAAGAAATCCGGAAACGCCCTACCCCATGTTGGCACATCGTGTTTTCCATCTGCCAGCTCCAGGTACACAATGTCTTTTTCCTCATCATACCCTTTTTTTACGAGCTCGTCTATGAGTGAGCGGGTATCGTCAATAGAATCAATAATGCCGTTGTTGTTACGGTCTGCCGTTTCATCAAGCACACCCGTTTGAAAGAAGAATTTCAGCCAGGGCGCATATTTTCCATCGCGGATCCGGGCGTGCATGATCCGGTCCGTCTCCTCCACATAGCCATCGTCCAAACCTTTAGACCGCCACCACAGGGAGCCGCTGAACACGCCCACATAGTGGAACTCTGCAGGGTGGTTCCATACTATGTCCAACGCCATGAGTCCGCCCAGGGAAAATCCTGCAAACGACTTGTCTACAAACTCTTCGATCCCATGGTGCTTCCGGATGAAAGGAATCAGCTCCTGCATCACGAAATAGGTGTACTTGCCCGCCTTTGCACCGCGGTTCATATAGTCTGGATGCCCTGCAGTGCCGTACTCCATCTTCCTGTCCTTACTGCAATGCATAGCTGCAAAAAGGACCGGTTTGATGGTGTTGTGGGCGTACAGTTTCTCGAGCATCCCCTTGAAGTCCATTTTTTCGAGATCCTGCCCGTCGTTGATCAGCAGCAGACTATAGAGCTGGCCTTCGGGCATGCCGGTAGGGATATAGAAATCAATGGTCACATCCCTATGCAGGAATTTGGAATGGAGATGGGTTTGGTGGAAATGAATCAGTCCCTCAGCAATCACAGACATACGGCCCAAATATAGCCACAGGAGGTCAAAATTGACCGGAGTGGAATTTGTTTTTTTCAACGGGTTAGGATAGATTTATACAGACAGCCGCGGTATCGGCCGCAAACCTAAAATCAAGACAATGAAAAAGATCGGTGTATTATTCGGAAAAGAGCGTTCATTCCCGGAAGCATTTGTGAACCGGGTCAACAGCAAGAATGTAGCTGGCATCAGTGCGGAGCCGGTGCGGATCGACAAAGTAAAGCAGGGCGAGTCCGGTGACTATGCCGTGATCATCGATCGTATCTCACAGGACGTTCCTTTCTACAGGGCCTTCTTGAAAAACGCGGCCATCAGTGGCACGGCCGTGATCAACAACCCATTTTGGTGGAGCGCAGATGAAAAGTTTTTCAACAACGCACTGGCTACAAAAATTAATGTTCCCGTTCCGAAGACCGTGATCCTGCCTTCGCGAGATCTTCCGGATGATACCACGGACCAGAGCTTTTCAAATCTATCTTATCCACTCGACTGGAAAGGCATTTTTGATTACGTAGGGTTTCCTGCATACATGAAACCCTTTGCCGGCGGCGGTTGGAAGCATGTATTCAAATTAGAAAACATGGATGAATTCTTCGAGAAGCATGCCACCACGGGCCAGCTCGTGATGCTGCTGCAGGAAGAGATTGTTTTTGAAAAATATTATCGCTGCTATTGCATCGGCGGAAAATATGTACGCATCATGCCGTACGAGCCCCGCAACCCGCATCACCTGCGTTATGTAGCCAGCTTTGATACATCGGCAGAAGAATACAAGATGATGGAGGAGATCGTGCTTCGCATCAATAAGTATCTCGGTTATGATTTCAACACCGTGGAACTGGCGATGCGCGATGGTGTTCCATATGCCATCGACTTCTGCAACCCTGCACCGGATGCCGATGTGGCGAGTGTGGGCCAGGAAAACTTCGATTGGGTGGTGGAAACCGCTGCCAACTATGCCATTGAAAGGGTCATGTTACATAAGGATGGTGTTGACAACCTCACATGGGGTGAATACATCAAGAAAAGCGCAGCAGGAATGCCGCTCATCTAGGGATCAAATAAAATACAAGGATGGCAAACATCAGCTATAAACACTTTACACTGGGTGTAGAAGAAGAGTACATGGTGGTGGATCCACAAACCCGTGAACTCAAAAGCCACGAACAGAAGATCGTTACGGAAGGACAAAAAATCATTCGCGATAAGGTGAAGGCCGAAATGCACCAGGCCGTTGTGGAAGTAGGCACTGATATTTGTGCCGATATTGAAGAAGCGTATAAAGATGTGACCACACTACGCAGCACCATTTCAGGCATTGCAGAAAGCCTGGGATTCAAAATGGGCGCATCGGGTACACATCCATTCTCCCATTGGGAGAGCCAGCTCATCACGGACCATGTGCGTTACCGCGAGATCGTAAATGAGATGCAGGAGGCGGCAAGAAGTAACCTGATCTTTGGGCTGCATGTGCATGTAGGTATGCCATCGAGAGAAATGGCTGTACACATCGCCAACTCCGCACGTTATTTTCTTCCGCATGTGTTTGCGCTGAGCACCAACTCACCGTTTTGGGAAGGAAGGCTGACGGGCTTTAAATCCTTCCGCACAAAGGTGTTTGATAAGTTCCCACGGACAGGCATACCCGATTATTTCGAAAGCTATAGCAGCTACGAGAACTATGTGAACCTGCTCATCAAAACCAATTGTATTGATAATGCGAAGAAGATCTGGTGGGATTTGCGCGTGCATCCATTTTTTGGAACTGTAGAGTTCCGAATTTGCGATGTGCCGCTCACTGCGGATGATACCATCGCCATCGCATCTATTTTTCAGTGCCTCTGTGCAAAGCTCTACAAGCTGCGTATGCAGAACCTGAACTTCATGATCTATCCCCGTCAGTTGGTGAATGAGAACAAGTGGCGCGCATCGAGATATG
>REAQ01000089.1 GCA_004294195.1 Sphingobacteriales bacterium
CAATATATTGGCCCAACACGTAACCAATGGCCGCGCCATCACCATGAAGGTGCCAGAATTTGCACTTAAGCTGGCCCTTGGTGAGATGAGTGTTGAAATTCTAAAAAGCGCCACCGTTTCCTCAGCCAAAGTACAGTCTACCGGTTTCCAGTTTATCTACCCCAAACTGGAAAGGGCGATTGAGAGTTTGTATTAGACGTTACACTACTGAGCATCTTTTTAAAGGCTTGTTAAAACCCAGCATCGATATCGGGTCTGATGTGCATTTATTTCCGGTTTGCATCTAAACCGGAACATGATTAACGAAAGCTTTAAACTCGCGTTCTTTCTGATAGCCATCATTGCTTGTAATGCAACTGCCAGAGAGGAGTCATTTGCGAAAGGTTCCATTGCAGAGGCGGGACATTACGTTGACTATCATCAACGGGCTATCCAGGTTGAAGACGCGAAGACCTTCGCAAGGCAGAAGAAAATCCGGCAGGATTATTTCCTGCTTTTTGACCTCCGCATACACTCCGGAAAGAAAAGACTTTTCCTGGTTGACCTGGAGAGCGGGGAAGCCGTTGACAGTTTCATGGTGGCCCACGGTGCAGGTGCTAAACCCTGGGGTAGAGATTTCACTAAAGACAAACCGCAAACAAGTAATACAGTAAACAGTCACCTCACTTCAGTGGGTAAGTATCTGGTAGGCAACCGTGATTACAGCAGTTGGGGAATTCATATAAAGTATTGGTTGTATGGTCAGGATTCCACCAACAGCAATGCGGTGAAACGGGTGGTGGTGCTGCATTCCTGGGACCATACGCCCGACGAAGAAATTTATCCCGATGGCACTCCGGAGAGTTGGGGATGCCCCGCTGTCTCTGACCGTACCATGAAAAAAATGGACGAGCTGTTGGGCTCGTCCAATAAAAAAATGTTGTTATGGATCGTTAACTAGTTTTTCTTTACCGGTGTTGTCACCTTAGATGGCGGAAGCGGTTTTGTTCCGGTAAATAGGGTTGAATTCACTTGTGCGGGATTGCCCATATACACCCAACTCATCTTAGTGAAATATTTGCGGAAGGCTTCATTCACTTTTGCAGTGGTAAGGCCCGCCAGTTCGTTCTTCATTGTATTTGCCCTGCGCCAATCACCAAACAATACTTCATTGGCCGCGTAGGTTGCCGCCTGGGCACCATTGGTTTCCTGGCGATAGTAGATCCTTGTAGAATAAGTATTGATCTCGTTCTTCACTTCTTCATTGTTAAAGCCTTCCTTTTTAATCTTATCAACCAGGCCATTAAATACATTGATGTATTTATTGGGTTCTGTAGTGGAAACGCTCACATTGGTAACGGATGTGCTATTGCCTTCAAAGTAGGCACCTGGTGCATACGACAAACCATTTTTTGAACGTACTTCAAGGAAGTGGCGATCTGCAAAAATGTTCATCGCCACGCGGTAAGGCAGATAGTCTGGTGTGCCGGGTAATGGTCCGCTCGTCATCCCAACGATGTAATTGGTGGCGAACTCTTTCTTGGTAGCATTGAAGGTATTGCCTGTGGGCGTGTATTTTTCTTTCTTCAACGTAAAGGGTTTCCCTGCCGGAATCTTTGCCAGAAGCTGTTTCAGCTTATTGGTGATATCTTCTTTCTGGACATCACCCACCACCACAATCATGATCTGATTTTTATTCAGGATCTGCGTGTAGTAAGCTTTCGTTTCTGCAACCGTCAGCTTATTAACGATGTCAACACTTCCGCTGGGATCTTTTGAATAATCACGACCATTGAAAGCAACTTTCTTTGCGTATTTATTGATGGTATAGTCAGGATCTGATTCCTGCATGCCAATCATATTCACTGCATCCTGTTTGATGCGTGTAAACTCCTTTTCATCAAAGCGGGGTGCGGTAAGGGCGTCAATATATAATGGCCAAACAGCATTAAGATCTGAACTGATGCAATTCATTCCAACCGTGCTGTAATCCATATCTGCACTGGAGTAGATTTGTCCGCTGACTTTATCCAGCTTGTTTTTGAAGCTGTTTTTGTCGTCATTTTTTGTTCCGCATTCCAGCAATGCATTCAGTGCTAGGGATTCAATACCTTGTTTACTGGCGGGGTAGTTTTGAACACCGCCTTTAAAAACGGTGAGGATATCTACCAACTGGTTCTGTACGGGGTGTACGATGATTTTCACACCTTCCACCGTCATCTCATATGGTTCAGTCTGTGCTTGTGCAGCAAGTGCTCCAAGATATACCAGACCTGTCAGGATCAATCTTTTCATATCTGCGAATTAATTCAGTTTGAAGAAAGCGGCCGGTTGATATTTTTTATTCATTTCTGCATTGAGTACCATGCCGGCGATGTAAGGCTTGCCTTTGATATATTTATCGATGTAATCCTTGATATCCTGCCTGTTTACTTTTTGGTAATTGGCTTCCATATCGGTAAAATACTCATACGAGGCACTGCACCAGTTATAGGTCAATTGCGAAGCCAACGAAGAGGGCTTTTCCTGCCTGCGGATGAAGCTCCGGCGGAGGATAGCTTTGGCATCTTCCAGTTGTTCATCGGTATAATAATCGGCGTCACCCCACATGGCGATCTGTTTCATCAGCTCTTCGTGACACTCTTTCATTTTGTCAGGGTTTGGAACCGTATAGATCATTAACGGACCCACATAGCGAAGGGTTTGGTAACTTGCTTCAGCGGCTGAGGCAAGGCCTTTGTCGATCAGGGCCTGCTTCCATTTAGACGAGTTCAGGCCAACAATGGTACTGAATACATCTGCGGCGATAGTGGCGGCAGAATCATTACGGGTA